>CAISPV010000001.1 GCA_903887485.1 uncultured Desulfobulbaceae bacterium
TGGTGTAGCCACAAAGTATCTGTCGAATTATCTGGGGTGGCGGCGTTCTCTTGAGCAACATCCCCAAATTTCACCAGAGTCTTTGCTCGCCATTTCTCTGGGGCAGTTTCAACACTTAAAGGGAACATAGCCTTTTTTTTATTGGTGCGAAGGTCGGAATCGAACCGATACGAAAAACCAACTTGTAATATACTGAAATTACAGCCTTATTTCTTCGAATATTTATTATTGAGAGTGACTTTGTACCAGTGTTTTGTACCACTCCATTGTACCAGCCTAAATTAGGTTGGTCATCTTCGGTTGTCATTACTATGGCGACGCAGGAGGCAAGGTTTCGATTGCTGAACTTGTAATCCATAGTACATAATCGTTTTGACTTGGGATAGTGAAACTTCGTGTCGCTCCTCCCTGTACCTGACCTGAGCTAGCGGCATTCCCGGTACGAGGATCATACCACTCGTAATTCAAAATCCCCGTTGTGTCGGAAAGATCCACGTTGACACTCGTCTGAGTATAAACAAGATAATATGCTCCCGTCTTAGCCAACGCAAACCCCGATGACACCAACCCGTTGTTTGGCGTCATTTGCCAGAACGGAATGTTACGGGTCTTCACAAAACTCAACAGCTTTCCGTAATAACCGATCTTGGTGGCATCCGGAAACATTGTGCCGGGGCAGACAAAATCGTTCCAATGACCTCCGCGGACAAATGAACCCCAAGCCATCCCCCTAGCTCTGTTCGCATCAAGATTTGAGCAGGTATTGTCAGCATCCGCCACAATTACTTTATTATAATTATAACGAGTCGTCGTAATATCCCTATCTATACGGCCATGGTAAGATTTCATATCTACGAGAGGAGTAATAGAAAAAGTCGTATCGGATATTGCACCACCTGGTTCATAGTTCACCGCAATGACAAAGTCGCCACCTTTCTTAAAATACTGTGCCCAAAAGAGCCACCAATCTTCAGAAGCGACAGCATTCTCATTGTTGAGCTCGATCAAGACATTCGGGTAATTCTTGATTTCACGAATAAGGCGATCAATCCAATGTCGTTGATAATAAACCAACTTTTCAAAAGATCCGCCGGTAGACTGAGGATTCTGAAACGCAGTCAGGGCATTGGCATTGTAAACCCACTGCACACCTTGTACGTTATATTGAACGTTCCAGACGGAATCGGCTCCATTCCTGCCTCCGGGTAGGTCAGAGTGCCCGTCCCATATCGTCAGACAAACGATGATGCCGCGATCCCGGGCATTCTCGATATAATTGCGAAGGTTTATCCAGTACGTTTCGTTCCATGTGTCCATGTCAGCCTTTCCGTTTACCATCGGCCAAGGCCTTCCAAATTTATATGCGTTCGGGTCTTCTAGACGATTCCATAAGGCAACATTGACCCGTTGATAGCTTATTTTCCCCTGTAACTGGTCTAAAATAGATGATGGGCTTTTCTCTTTATTCCCGAATCCAACAATCACCACTGGATTTCCTGCAGCATCCTGCAGATAATGCGGATTGGGTCCGTAAACGGCCACTTTCCCCGCAGCTTCAGACTTCAAAGGAAGAAAACAAAGAGAGAAGATAAGCAAGAAAAAGGATAGGATTATATTGAGACGTATCTTACGCATCGCTTCCCATTCCTATACTTTTAATTAAAGGTTACAGAATACCTTTTTTCCCATAACGGTATCCCGATGTGTCAGAACCCCACCCACTATAGGTGTAGACAGACAGACTTTCTATTCACCCATCGACCACGTATCAATCGGCAACCCAAAATGCTGAATGGTACTGTTTAACCTCATCCAGTATTTTCTCTCCCCCGCTTTCTCAATGATCAAAACAATCCCAGCCTTTTTTCCTGTCTGGAGCGAGTAATAAAGAGACTGACCGATGGCCTCATAAAATTTGTGGGCAAAATCGAACTCAATGACGTTGGATTATTCCGCTTCATCCATCTCAATCATATCCATTATCTCAGCCTGAAACTTCTCATCCTGCATAAGTTTTACAGCAATTGCCTCGCATATTGCACTGGCAGCACCATTTTCATTACCTGAAGCCACATTAACCGAAACTCCACCATCCTCACCAACTTCCAAGATTAATGCCGCCTGATTATCTTTTAGTTCCATCGTTTAATGCCCCGTTACCTCAGCTTTGTATAGGATCTCATCCTCAAAAATCTCTAATGAGCCACCTGCTTTAAAAGGAAACTCTTCTGGTAGCTCAGTTAAAATCACAGCAAGAACCGTATCACCATCAATGTGCTCAACTTTCAAGTCAATATAACCACCATCGATACGCATATTCTTGCCTTTCCCTATCCCGAAAAAGACACGAATAGTTATAACATTGTCAACTTGAAGGTCTTTAATGTTTACACCGGGATACTCAGGAAATTTGTTGGGATAGTAGTCTGATATCTTTGCATTTTTAAGACTGTAGACATGGTAGCCGTCTTTCTTAATATCGCTTAGAAAGGCCGGTTCATTCTTTCTGGAGGGGAATTTTATGATGGTCATTTATTTCTTTCCAGCATTCACAGCTTTCATCAATTCCTTACCCACTTTAAAAAACGGCAACTTCTTTGCCTTCACCACAATATTTTCTCCTGTCTTCGGCTTCCTACCAACATAGGAATCGTAATGCCGGATCGTAAAAGAACCAAAGCCCCTGACCTCGACATTCTCACCATTGGCCAGTGCATTCGTCATAGAGTCAAGGATAGTGCTGATGATGTCCGTTGTTGAACGAAGCCGCTCCCGCGGCGGAAAAAGCAAAAAACAGTGTATAACTCCAGTCGGTGTCCAATCCCGGGCACTTACAATAAGAAGGAGTGTACCATGGAATCATCTGAAGTAAAACGATTTGCAGCCCTCTACGAA
>CAISPV010000002.1 GCA_903887485.1 uncultured Desulfobulbaceae bacterium
AACAAGAAAAGCACTCATTAGCACCTGTGGCCTGGATACAAAATGGGAACGCTATGCGTACACCAGATTCATGAACTCGGAACCAGACAAACGGATTTTCATGATGAATCTGATACCAGAGATTGAACTTACCTTTCGGTTCAAGTTGTCAGTTTTTCAAATCAAGAGAGTTTATCAGATACGAGAAATCGCATACAAAGCCAAAAAAAAAGCTCAAAACGAGATCATGGAAAAGTCGAATAATGATCCTAAAAAAGTGAAATTGTAGTTACAAAATGACCATAAAATTGGTTGGAAAAAACCCAAACTAAGAGAAAGAAACAGTAGTTTCTTTGATTGGAAAAAAATGATGCCTCAAGCAAAAAAACAAACTCAAAAAATCATCCTGATTACCGGAGCTTTTTTCATGTTCACCAGTCCGGTTTGGGGGCTTGAAATCCGGCAGGATTTTTACGGCTACACATCTGCCATAAACACATCTGTACAAATTCCAAACCATCAAACTTTTGTCATTGAAAGACAACCATCTTTTTACGCCCGACCAGAAAGGCGTCCATTTCCGGTGGTTTATTTTGACCTGGGCAGCGCATGGTTATCCCCGGATGACAGCAGCAAGCTCCTGATGGATTTACGAGAGTGTTGTGCCGCCTGTCCTCTGTATCTCACCGGCTACACCTGTTCGCTTGGGGTGGAAAGCCAGAATCAGAAACTATCCAGGCATCGGGCCGAGACCGTTGCCGCCCTGCTTCGGGGGAACGGCTACAAGGTGGCTTCAGTGGAAGGGAAAGGGATGATTTACGGAAGCAACCCCGAAGGCAACCGAAGGGTGGAGATCAAACTAACGAAAAAATGATTCTTTAACAGGGCAAACAAACCCTTTCTGCCAGCAGAATTAAAAAACGCACAATCTCGTGCACCAGCTGCAACAACAAAAGGAGAAGCAATCATGAAAAAAGTCACTTTTCTTGCCATCATAACCGTTTTACTGCTCCAGACAGTTAATGTTTTCGCCATGGCAACCCCTGCGGCAGGTTCATTTGCCTATGACCTGTACGACATTGCGGTGAATAAGATTTTGCTTGGCCCAATTGGATTTGTCGCAGGGGTTGCCGCGATGGTTTTTGCGGCCATCCTTGCTATCCGGCAAATGATCCTCCCTGCAGCTGGCGTTATCCTTGGTGGTGCGTTCCTGCTTTCTGCAAGTACCGTAGTGCAGACAATCGGCTCCGTAATCATGTAACGAGGTACACGAACAATGATCGCCAGAAAATTTCCACAATATCTGTCCAAACCGTTTCAGGTTCTTTGGTTTGAGGTGGATGAGCTGGTTCTATTCCTCTTTTTCCTAACCTTGGCCTTACTCTACGGCAAGCTGATGTGGGTTATCTTTCTGGTGTCTCAGTATTCCTACACTAAAACCAAACGATCTCAGGCCCGGGGATTTTTGAAACATGTCCTTTATGTATTTGGCCTGATCAAAATGAAGAACTATCCCGACTATTTTCAGCAGGAGTTTCACGAGTGAAAGCAGATATTTTCGTACAAAAATCCAGTAATTTATTCTTGGAAAACAGACTGCTTAAATTTGTGGTCGGGGTTATGGCCGTAGCAGTCTGTTTTAATTCCATGATGGTGTATCGGGCTGTTAAATATCAGCGTACCATTCTGATTCCCCCCACTATGACCGGGACGGTAGAGTTTGTCCAAGGCCAGCCGACTGAGTCATACGTGAAAGACATCAGCAGGAAAATTGTCAATCTGGCCACCACCTACTCCCCACCAACAGCCAGAGGGCAGTTTAATGATCTCCTTGCTCTCTATACCCCCGAAGCCTATCCAGAAGCCTCGAAAAGCTGGTACTCCCTGGCTGGCCGGATTGAAGAATCACAGGTCAGTTCAACCTTTTACATGGAGAAAATCACTTTAGGGGAAAGCACTATCGAAATGTTTGGGAATTTAGTGCAGTTCGCTGGAGATACAAAACTTGAAACGGCGGCCAAAACCTATGTGGTCGCTTATCGCATTCGTGATGGTCGTTTTGAGATTAGCGAGTTTAAGGAGAAAAATATCAAGGCGGATGCTGAAAAACTTAAAGCAGAGGCAGAAACAGACGCGCAGCTCAAGAAAAATGCAGATGCCAAAAGGAAGATGGACAAAGCGGAGACGGAAGCGAAATGAAAAAAATCATACAATTAAGTCTGTGCCTATTGCTGGCGGCATCCTCGGTACAAGCCGAAGAAAATCAACTGCCTGTTCCAGCGGCTCCAACTATTCCGTTGACGGATTTGGTGGCGCAGGCAAAACAAGAAGGGCAACCACCTGTTCCCGTTCCAGCCCCACCAGCCCCAGAAGAAAAACAGTCTCGTGACCTGAAAGACCAGACCTCTATTCTTCCAACACAGGCCCCTGTTATAAGGGAGCCAAAACCAATCAAACCCAAAAAAGATTCAACCGCGGCCTTTGACGAACCAGTAACGGTCAACTTTATTGCCGCTGAAATGCCAACTATCGTGCAGTTATCCAATCGTGACATCAACCGGATTGTCTGTTCCGGGCCGATGAGTGACCTGATTTATTCCGAGGAAAAGGGTGTTACTGGTCATTTCTCCGGCAATAGCGCCTTTGTCAAGTTCAAGGCAGAAGAGATCAACGGTGAATTGATGTATGCCGAAACCCCTAGCGAGTTGTTTGTTGTCTGCAACGGGGCAGTCTATACCCTGATAGCAGAGCCTCATGAAATCGCTTCTGTTACCCTGCATCTGGCCGCACCAGCAAAGGATGTTTTTAAAAAAAACATCGATCATTACAAAAACCTGCCTTTGGAAAAACAGGTCTTGCAAATCATTCGTGAAGGCTACGAAGGCGGTTATCCATCCAGCTACAAGGTTTCAAATGCTGACACTCTGATTCCCCTGTGTGGTGATCTAAGCGTCAACCTGATGCAGACCGTGGATGTAGAAGGGGTTGGACTTAGACTGAAGCAATATAAGGTTGCTTCAACCAAGAGTGAAAAGATGGAATTACAGGAAAAAACCTTTTTGTCGCTTGGTATCAGTGAATCAATCCTGGCCGTGGCGATAGAAAATCATGTGTTGAATACCGGAGAGGCAACCAGGGTGTTTGTGGTTGAGAAACGGGAGCAATCACAATGACCTTGATGGAACGGTTCAGGGACCTGACACCTGACAAGAAAAAGGCTCTGGTCTGGTCGGTAGTCGGTCTCGTTGTTCTGGTAATCGCGGTTACTGGCTATAATTCCCGCGCCAAACGGATAGACATTGCTGCGGTAAAATCAAACAAGGTTATCCATCTTGACCCTGACATGATTGAAAAAACCATGCTCAAGGACCAGGGTCGGCAGATTGATACCCTGAAAAAGGCCGTGAATGATCTGCAAAAAAGCCAGACCGACTTTCTGGATATTGAAAAGCAGAAAGACAAAGACGAAAAAAACAAGAAATTAGTTATCCCCAGCCCTGAACAATTAACCGGCCAATTAAACAGTCAAACCGGTAGAAAACCTTTGATGGATGTAAGGGGAAAACCTGTGCTGGATGAAAAAGGCAATCCGTTATTTCAAGAAGCACCCGTTATGGGCGGACGCAACTTGGGGCCGCAACCTCAAGGGGGTGGTCGTGGTGGCCAGCAGAAGGAAAAAAAGATCGTGGGCAAGATTGCGGTGGTTTCCAACCAGACAGCTATTCCCAAAGATGACGGTAAAAAAAAAGGCCGGACAGTTTATCTCCCTCCTTCCTTCATGGAGGCGAATCTTTTGACAGGTTTCGATGCTGCTACTTCGAGCGGTGCCAAGGGGGGCAACTCCGAACCTCTTTTGCTCCGTATCCAGACCCCGGCAGTGCTGCCAAATGACATCAAAGCCAACCTATCCGGCTGTTTTGTCATTGCCGAGGCGGTTGGCAGGCTGGACAAAGAACGGGCCGATGTGCGCTTAGTCTCACTTTCATGCCTGTCCAACGAAGGCAGTGCCGTTATTGATACCCCGATCAAGGGCTTTGTAACTGATTCTGACTCCAAGGTTGGCCTTTCAGGACGAGTAGTTTCCCGCATGGGTGCGGCCACAGCCAGGGCGATCATAGCCGGTATTTTCGGTGGAGCAGGCGAAGCGTTAAAAGCAGCGGCCACCACAACCTCAACATCCACCCTTACTGGTGGTACGACCTCAAATGTTGATGCTGCAGAAATCGGTAAATATGCCATAGGTGGCGGATTATCCAAGGGCTCGACCACTCTGGAAGATTTTTATATGGATCTGGCAAAACAGACAACTCCAGTAATCGAAGTGGCTGCCACCAAGAAAATTACCGTCATTGTCTCGGAAGGTAAGGATTTGGAAATCAAAGAAAATAAAAGAGATCAGGAATTATGATGAAATCACTGCCTATCGTTCTCCCTTTATTGCTCCTGTTGCTTCTGCCCGGTTGCAGTGGGTTCAAAAGCATTATCAACCCTTACGAAGAAAACTTCAAATGCCGGACCAAAGATGATGCCGGCAAGTGTATTGATACACCATCCGCTTACAAGGAGGCCAGATTCCCTGATGCGAATAATGCTGATGAGTCTGCAGCCTGCACAAACGTAAGTGGTGATAAAATCCCCTGCCATCCTCCAGTTTCAAATACCAATAAAAACCAGTTAACCGCTCAAGACAGCCGCTACAAGGTACTCACGGAGCTCCTGGAGGAACCGGACAAGCCCATGCTGGAACCACCCAAGATCATGCGGGTGCTGATGCTGCCTTACAAAGGGGAAAGCGACGAACTGTTTATGACTCGCTATGTCTATTTGAAACTTAAAGAATCGCAATGGGTTCTGACGGATATAAGTGAAAAGCCAAAGGCAAGACAATGATTGATTTTCTGCAACGGGTCATCTACGGCAACACCGAATACCTGAAACACAGCGATCTGGCTAAATTGACCAAGCGGCACCCCTTTTCTGCCTTCTTGAACTATCTAGCCTACGACCAGCAACATGAAATCTATGTGAATCAGGACAGCACCTTTGGGATGATATGGGAGTGCGTTCCGCTGACCTATGCCGGTGAATCGACAATGACCTCATTAGAGGGAATTTTCAGGGCGGGTATGCCTCACGACAGTATTGTTCAATTTATTCTCCATGCTGATTCTCACATTGAGCCAATCGTAGAGTTGTATCAAAACAGCCGAACCAGAACAGAAGCAATCATCACCACCAATACCGAACGGGTTACTGAATTTTTAATCAAGGGGAAAAAGGGGCTGGAGGCATGTAGTAATATTCCGGTCAGGAATTTCCGGCTGTTTGTAGCTGTTAAAGTCCCAGGAGATGCACCTGGTATGCCCAAGCCAGAGGAACTTGGCAATAAGGATAAAGTTGCCCCGCTACTCGACATCAAACGGCAGATCAATGAAACATTGAAAGCGGCTCATCTTTATCCCATGAATCTGCCACCGGGCAATCTGATGGAATGGTTGCGGCGATTGCTCAACAGCTACCCAGACGGGTATCCAGAGCATAATTTTAATTCATACAGCCCTCATATTCCAATTCTGAAACAGATCATCAATGCGGATACGGTTATCAAGGAAGGCACTGATCATATCCAGGCTGGAGATAATTTCTTCTGTTGCACCACGCCTAAGAACTTCCCCCGTGAAGTTGACCCGCTGCAAACCAACTCCCTGTTCGGCGGGATATGGGGCATTATCTCTGATGCTGACCAGATCAAGACTGATTTTCTCTATTCCTTCAATATCTTCTTTCAAAAGGGGCTGGATGTAACAATCCATGCAAAAACCAATCTGATGCTCAACCAGAAAGCGGTTGGTTCGTTATCTACCCTGCTTCACCGTAAACAAGCGGAACACATGGAGGCCACCGATGATCTGGAGCATGGGGTCAAATTTCTCAAGATCATCCCTGTTTTCTGGGTCTGGTCTGATGATCTTGAAAAGGCCAGGGATTCATGTACCAGGGTCAGACGATTGTGGGAGAATAACGGCTACGTGATGCAACGGGATAATATGGTTCTGAAAATCCTGTTTATCTCATCATTTCCTCTTTGTCTTTACGCTGACGGCAAGAATATTGAAAACCTGGAGCGGGATTTTACCGCACCAGTACCGTCAATTACCCCGTTGCTACCTGTCCAGGGTGATTTTGTTGGTTCCGGCGGCATCCCGAATCTGATCTTTACCGGCCGGAAAGGGCAATTGATTTCCTTAGATTTTTTCGCAAAAGGGGCAACCAATTTTAATGCCTTCTGCTGTGCCACATCCGGTTCTGGCAAGTCCTTTCTGGTCAACTTCATAGCGTTTAACTATTTCGCTTGCGGTTCCATAATCCGCATCATTGATATTGGTGGTTCTTACAAGAAGATCGCCGATATGTTGGGCGCACGGTATCTGGATTTCAGCCCTGATATTCAAATCTGCCTCAATCCCTTCACAAATATTCTGGAGCCGGAGGAAGAATTAAAAGCAGTTGCCGCAGTGTTCGCACAAATGGCCTACGCCAATTCAAGCACAGGATGCGAGGACGTAGAAGAAAGGAGCATGTTTGATAGTGCGGTTCGTTGGGCATGGGACCAAAAAGGTCAAGCTGCGGATGCTGATACAGTCTGGGAATTTATGAAATTATTCCCCAGTGGCCCTGGCATGGAAATGTTCAAAGAATATGAGGACAACAAGGACTTGACTGCAAAAGCCAGAAAACTCGGCTTTCTCTTGATGAATTTCACATCACATGGTTTTTACGGCAAGTTTTTTTGCGGCCCCAGCACCTTTGATATTCGCAATGACGAGTTTGTTGTTTTGGAATTGGAGAACTTGAAAGTAAAACCTGATTTGTACAAGGTTGTCACCATGCTCGTTATCAATGCCGTTACCCAAGACCTCTATCTCTCAGATCGTTCCCGACATCGGCTGATTATTTTCGATGAAGCATGGCAGTTTCTGGATAAGTCCTCCATGCTTGCTCCGGTAGTAACCGAAGGCTACCGGCGAGCCAGAAAATACTCAGGCAGCTTCATGGTTATCACCCAATCCATTCTTGATCTTAATTTATTCGGTGAAGTTGGTGGTGTCATCAAAGACAACTCGGCCTTTAAAATCTTTTTGGAATCTTCAGCTTTTGAACAGGCAAAAGACCTGAAATTGATTGATTATGACGAGTTTTCCATGAAGCTCCTGAAAAGCATCAAATCCAACCCCCCGCACTATTCAGAGATTTTCTTCGATACGCCCTTTGGAATCGGCCCGGCCCGGCTGATAGTAAACGATTATGCCTATTTTATCTATACCTCCAAGGCTTCTGAAATCGCCATGATCGAAGAGCGTGTTAAATCCGGCATGACCTATCACGAGGCTATTCTTGAAATGGTTGAGTTGCGGAAAAATGGTGACCTGTAAAGTTTATCTCATAATTGGACTGGCATTCATGATCACTGCCCTTGTGCTGGGATCGGTGCTGCTGGTATTTGCCACCTCTCAGACCAAAAATCTTGGCACTATCGGGACTACCTATCCCGTAGTAGAGCCGGACTTGGTGGAAGAGGTCAAGGCCAGAATTGACAAGGTCAAAATGGCAAAGATCATGGAAGAGCAT
>CAISPV010000003.1 GCA_903887485.1 uncultured Desulfobulbaceae bacterium
CATGGTGTAGCCACAAAGTATCTGTCGAATTATCTGGGGTGGCGGCGTTCTCTTGAGCAACATCCCCAAATTTCACCAGAGTCTTTGCTCGCCATTTCTCTGGGGCAGTTTCAACACTTAAAGGGAACATAGCCTTTTTTTTTAATAGGGTGAAGAAAATCATGAAATTTCGACCTTGTATTGATCTGCATGATGGGAAGGTAAAACAGATTGTCGGTTCAACATTGAATGACGAACGGCCTGAACAGCTACGGGTCAATTTTACCGCAACTCATCCTGCCTCCTGGTTTGCTGAGCTCTACCGGCAAGACGATCTTACTGGCGGTCACATCATCAAACTGGGGCCGGGCAATGATGCGGCCGCCCTTGAGGCCCTTGATGCCTGGCCTGGCGGGATGCAGATTGGCGGCGCCATAACGGCAGAGAATGGGCGATACTGGCTGGATCATGGGGCCTCCCATGTTATTGTGACCTCGTTTGTATTCAGGGAGGGCATGATTGATGAAGAGCGCCTGCAGCGGTTGGTGCAGGCGGTAGGCAAGGATCGGCTGGTGCTGGATCTGAGCTGCCGAAGACGTGGTGATGACTATTATATTGTTACCGATCGTTGGCAGCGTTTTACTGAAGTGGTGATCAGCGAGGAGGTTCTGGCCCATTTTTCTAAGGTCTGTGCTGAGTTTCTTATTCATGCCGCTGATGTCGAGGGGCAGTGTCAGGGGGTGGAGCAGGAGTTGATTCAAAAACTTGCAGCCTGGTCACCTATTCCTGCCACCTATGCCGGAGGAATTCGCAATATTGCTGACTTGGAACTGATTCGGGATCTTGGGCAGGGACGGCTTGATGCGACAGTGGGCAGTGCCCTGGATATCTTTGGTGGCACAGATATGACCTATACCGAGGCCGTGTGTTTTCACCGGGCAGAACAGTCGTGAACAGTTCTGGGTGGATGAGGATATGAGTGAAAAGTTGCTTTCTGAAAAGGGCGAATCGCCTTCTCTGGTTGATCTGAAAATTCAGATCCCGCAGGAGCTTTATATCGCCTACCAGCGTTGTTCCTGGATTATTGTCCATGAAACCGGTCGGAAGCCCCTTGATGTGATGCAGGAGATGGTGTGTGATTTTCTCATGAAGCATGGGTGTTGAGCCAGGCTGACGGCGCTGACGGCTGGTTTCTTTTTCGTCTGCCGTCCCCGATGTTTTCTTGACCACTTGCGTGACTTTAGATACAATTAATGAGGGTATGGCTGGTGATGGGGAGGAAGTGGCCAGAAGAACAGAATCTGGTCATGGAGGCTCTTTTTTGCCGGGGCCGATCTGCTGATCCATGACTGCCAATATACTGATGCAGGGTTTAAGACCCGGTCGGACCGATCAGCAGATAGATGAGATGGCTGCCACCTATTGCATGCTGGGACGATATGGTGATATCGAGGTTTTCTTTACCGGAGAAGGACAGGTTATAGCGTTGTGAAAATTGCTCTGGTACAGATAAATCCGGTGATTGGTGATTTTGCGGCAAATTGCCGGGCAATTTTGCTTGCCGCAGAACAGGCCCTGTCCCAAGGCTGTGATCTGGCGATCTTTCCCGAGATGGCAGTCTCCGGTTATCCGCCCCAGGACCTTCTGGAAAGGCACTCCTTTCTGGAAGACCATGATCGTGCGGTTGCGCAACTGATTAGTGACCTTCCATCTCTGACCGTGATGTTTGGTTGTCTGGAGCAGCGGTCAGGGGTTGCGGGTAAACCCTTGTATAACTCGGTGTTGGTGGCCCAAGATGGAGCAATTGTCCATCGGGTGCGCAAACAGTTGCTTCCTTCCTATGACGTGTTTGATGAAACCCGTTACTTTGAGCCAGGGCCAGAGGCTGAGTTGTATCAGCTCGGGGAGATGACCTTTGCCATCACCGTCTGTGAGGACATCTGGTATGAGGCCACTGGTCACTATCGTTGTGATCCGGTGGCATCCCTGTTTGCCGGCGCCAAAAAACAGGGGCGCCGGATCGATTGTCTTATCAATGTCTCAGCTTCCCCCTTTCAGCGTGACAAGGAAGTCATTCGTCATGCCATCTTTCGTTCCCTCTGCTCACGATACCAGATCCCTTTCCTTTATGTAAATCAGGTGGGGGGGCAGGATTCCCTTCTCTTTGATGGCCGCAGTCTTGCCATGAATGCCAGCTCGGAGATTGTGGCCAAGTGCGCGGGTTTTGTCGCGGATATGGTGGTGGTGGATACCGAAAATTGGCACGGCGAGATGCATGGCCCGGTACAGGAGGAACCCGTGGAATCAGTGTATCGGGCTCTGGTCATGGGGGTGCGTGATTATGTGCGGAAGAGCGGATTCCGTTCCGTGGTTCTTGGCCTTTCCGGTGGTATTGATTCTGCCCTGACAGCTACCATTGCCGTTGATGCCCTCGGCGCTGAGAATGTGCTGGGGGTCGCCCTGCCTTCCCCGTACAGTTCAGAGGATTCCATGGAAGATGCGGAGGCCCTGGCTGGAAATCTTGGATGCATGTTTAAGGTCGTTCCCATCACTCCCCTGTTTGCAGCCTTTAAGGAAGCCCTGTATCCTCTTTTTGCCGGGCACGGTGAAGACCTTACCGAACAGAATCTTCAGGCCCGGATTCGCGGCAATCTGCTCATGGCCCTGTCAAATAAGTTTGGTCATCTGCTCTTGTCAACCGGTAATAAAAGTGAGATGGCAGTCGGCTACTGTACCCTGTATGGGGATATGAGTGGCGGTCTGGCCGTGATTTCCGATGTGCCCAAACAGATGGTCTACGAACTGGCCTGGTATGTGAACCGTGATCAGGAGCGTATTCCTGGTCGCACCCTGACCAAGGCGCCAACTGCTGAGCTCAAACCTGATCAGCGTGATCAGGATGATCTGCCGCCCTATGCGATCCTGGATCAGATCCTGGAAATGCATCTGGAGCAGGGGCAGGGGCTGACGGCGCTTGTTCAGGCTGGTTTTGATGAGGTGGTGGTGCGTGATGTCCTGCGCCGGATTCGCCTCAATGAGTATAAACGGAAGCAGGCCGCCATGGGGTTGAAGGTGACCAGCAAGGCATTTGGCTATGGCCGTCGCTATCCCAATGTCCAGAACTATCAGGAATAAGACGTCTTGCAAAAATAAACGTAACATTGAAATGCCGTAATCGGCATACGGAGCAGGAACGAAATGGTCAGAAATGGAATGGTTATTTCGTTACGGTTCCTAAAAGGATAAGCTTGGTGGAAGAAAAAAGCGCGCGGCGTAAACTCTCCCGGTTGTGGCAACAGTTTGCCCTGCTTCTCATGGTGGTGGCGGTTGTTCTGCTTGTTATTCGTGAGATCCGGACGAAACGCGCTGATCGGGTGTATATGACCACCAGTGGCCGCATTGATATGTGCCTCTTCTGTCACAAGGAAGAAAAACTGGATGCGGCTCATGATCCGCGGGTGATCGGCTGTGCGTCCTGTCATCTTGGTGATGCCATGGCCATTGACAAGACCAAGGCCCATGCAGGAATGGTCATGAACCCCGGAGATCTGCGGGTGGTCGAGAAGACCTGCGGGGTTGAAGGCTGTCATCCCACTGATGTCCAGAAGGTCAAGAATTCCCTGATGGCCACGAACCGGGGGATTATCGGTACCCTGCTCTTTTACTGGGGAGAATCGGCCAGCCAGAATACGGATCTTACTGTCGAAAAATTACTGACTGGCCAGAAAAATTCCCTGGCCCTTGATTATTATCGAAAGCTTTGCGCCACTTGTCATCTATGGAAACAGAAGAATGATCTGCCGGGGGCCCCTGATTTTTTTAATGAGAAGGGCGGCGGCTGTTCCGCCTGTCATTTTGTCATGCCGGAAGGCACAGTGCGCAAAGCGGTGACCGGGTTTGATGATGCCGCCAAGAGTGAGAAGGCCAAGGTCCATCCCCTGGTGATCAAAAAGGTGCAGGATGTCAACTGTATCCGTTGCCATAATCGTTCCGGCCGCATTGGTATCTCTTACACCGGGGTTTTTGAGTCGGAAGGGTACGGCACCCCTTACGAGAAGGGGGGGCTGAGCGCGAAACAACTACCGGGCGCCAGGTTTTATCTGGAAATTGCCGAGGATGTGCATCATAAAAAGGGGCTGGCCTGTATTGATTGTCATACCCGTAATGAGATCATGGGCGATGGAGTGAGTTATGCCCATTACGAAGAGCAGGTGGAGATTTCCTGCAAGATGTGTCATTCCGTTGATCCCGGTAAAACCCGTAAAGGGAATCCGGTGAAGAATATTGTCCAAAAAGAAGGGCAATGGCAGTTGACTGGCAAGTTGAACGAGAAAATCCATCCTCTGCAGCCACCGAAGTCGGGGGTGTGTGATTTCAATGGGCATAAACGGATCAGTTGCGAGGCCTGTCATTCCACCTGGGTGCCCCAGTGTTATGGCTGTCACGCCAAGCGTGATGCTGCCCAGACCCATCTCGACAAGTTGACCCTCAAGGAGACTCCGGGGATGTGGGAAGAGGGGCGTTCGTACATCCGCTACGAGAAGCCGATGCTGGCTGTGTGGAAAGATAAAGTAGTGATTGTTACCCCTGGCTGTCAGGATGTTGTGACCCTGGTCGATGAAAAGGGGAAGGTTGATGGCGGTTTTAACCGCTTTACCATGGCCGCTATTAATCCGCATACCACCCAAGCCAAGGGCAGAACCTGTGTTGACTGTCATACCTCAACCAAGGTTGTGGGCTTGGGCGAAGGGACGGTGACGGAGAAGGACGGAAAGTGGACATTTGCTCCCCTTGATCAGGGGGTGGATACCTTTGCCGGCAAGACCGTGGGCTTTGATGCCTTTGTCACCATTGATGGCCAGCAGCTTCAGCACGGATCACGGCCTGATCTGCGGCCTTTTAACGGTGAGGAACTGCGGAAGATCCTGCGGGTAGGTCTTTGCGTCGAGTGTCATGCTGAATATAATGATCCGGCGTGGAAGACGTATAATGCCAAGACCCAATGCCCTTCGCAGAAGGCAGAAGGTGCCTCGAAGGAAGTGCCCTTGGGGAACAGAAAAAAATCAGAATAAATTCACCTGCAGTGTTCTTTATGGTCTAACCTGTTATCTCGTTTAGTTCTCTTGCTTCCTGTAATGTCCGTATCTAATCTCCCCCTATTTTCCAGGGTGGAGCAACGAGCTTGTTACCGGTCCGTGCCATACCGGTACCAGCCAGTAGCCTTCCGGATTCTGTTGGATTGTTGTTCGGAGGGGTTCGCTCAGCCAGTGGCTGTCTTCCACCAGGTTGTAAAAAACAGAATCAGTGCCGATAAAACCATCCAGCATATGGGTCAGGATGTGCAGCAGTTTGCTGGGGTATCCTCTTTGAATAGCAAGCAGGTCCTCAAGTTCGGTCAGGCCGGTTTCCTGAAGTTCTTGCAGCAGGGTGTTGCAGAATACGCGGTTGGCAGCGATCCCTGTCTCTATCTCTACCCAGAAATGCTTCCAGGAACCAGACCGGATTTCTTCATCCTTGATGGTGGTTGATTGGTACACAACGAGCTGGGTGGTGTTCATGAAATGGGCTGCCTGTTGACGGGCTTGGATGAGACTGCTCCCGGTTGCCAGAAAAAGGTGGTGATGATCGTTGTCGTCGTATGGAGTGATCATGATCCGGTTTGAGTGCGCGCCAATTTTTTATCAAATAAAAAAATCCCCTGTCGAATGAACGACAGGGGATCAAAACACCACTTTTTATACGTCAGGACGTATTAGAAGCTCATGGTCAGATGATGGCTTGCCAGGAGGATCGAATTGGTATCTTTGTATTTTGTTCCCAGTTTGAAGAAATCACCGGTATCAAGATAGCCAAGGTGTATGGCATAGACCAGGTTGTCAAGCAGTTTGTAGGAAGCTCCGGCATTATACTCAAAGCCGTACACATTATCCCAACCAGCCATTTCCTTGTCTGCTACGGCGTAACCGATAGCGCCATGGAGGGTCAGATCCTGGGTGGCGGCAAAGTCGGCGCTGAGTACGCCGGCATTGACACCCGCTGTTTGAGCGGCAGTGCCAAAGACACTGGTGTTAGCACCTTGGTAGTTGTTGAGGATATTGCCAAATGCGCCGGTCAGGATATAAAGAGGCTCGAAATCCCAGCCGGTGCTGCCGTAGCTTTCAAGGTCGGTATCATGGGCATTGTCATCGCCACTGGTGTGGAAGTACATGGCATGACCGGTAAGGTTAGCCATGGTGGCGTTGAAGTCAACAATAAAGGCAAGTTGACTGATATCCTGATCTTGTGTGGTAAGAGTGTTATGGTTGAAGTCTTTGGTGCCGAACTTGTAGTCAAATTCGGTGTCAATTCCCATGTTGCCACCCAATTTGAACTGACCGACACCCCTGACACGCTGAGTGGTTTGCTCATAACCATAAAAAGCTGCAACTTTTTTTCCGAGGGTAGAGGTGCCAGTAACTGTGTCAAATGTATAGGGAGTATATTCAGCGACATCAGCGCTATTCTTGGTGTTATCCTGCTTTAAGCCATAGCCCAGAGTAACAGCACCCCAACCGCCTTTGACTGTAGCTTCAATATCGTAGTAGTCTGAATCCAGATTGTCGGTATTGGCCAAATAGGCCTCGCCTTCAACCTGTTTTTCAAAATAGGCATAGAGGGAAAATACATCGCCAAAGAGATTGCCGGATTTCCAGGTGATACGGTCTGCTTTATCATCGGTGTCAACAAAGGAAAGTCCAAATGTGCCACCTGTGCGGCGACCGATTTCCCAGAGGCCGATGGGTGATTTGTACATCATCCACAGTCTTTCTACGGACATATTTTTGCCACTGTCGACACTAGTGTCATCCTGCGAGCCCCAGACTGTGCCTCGGCCGATAAGACGAACCCGGCTCATCATGCTGATCTTGTCATTGACAATCATCTCGGCATCGATGTTGAACATGTGCTGCAACCAGGCGTCAGAGTTGGTCTCGTCGCCGGGATTGCTGGCCAGTTGCAGTCCGTGACCGCCAGCGGGAGAATTATTCTCGGTGGATGCTGCGCCGGCGCCATTGTCCATGTAGAAACCGTCAACGTTATAGGTGCCTTTTACCTTGAGTTCCAGTGCCGAGGCGCTTGTTGCAATGCCGGCCAAGAGGCCGAGGGCGGCAACGGTGGAAAGTACTTTTTTCATCTCTTCTCTCCTTAAATATTCAGGGATGATTAGTCTCAGGCGACCCGCTGTCGCCGTGTGTGTTTTTTAGACCCGGTACAAAAAAGTCTTCTGGTACAAAATTTTATACATAAATCATATATAATGGAGAGCGGGTAAAGTCAAGTCTTAGATTGCCCATGGATTGTTTTTTAGCAGAAAAAAGTAAGGTGGGAAAAATGAGTGACGTGGCACGATCTTGTGTATTGTTTTTCTGCTGCCCGTGGGTGCTGAGCTGTATGCAGGTAAGCGAGTTTGCGAGACTCAGAAAGTCATGATAGCCGTTGCCCTGTCATTTCGATCAAGCTCGCTTTCCTGGTTGAAATGACGGCGATATGGCTTTTAAAACTTTTGTGACGGTTTCCAGATAAGTGATGCTGTCTTCTGTTTGCTGTGATACCTTGCACTGTCATAATCTACATTATCCCGTTCTTTAATCTCTTTCCTTTTTCGTCTATGTCCCAGCCTGTTGCCTCCAGACCCTGGCTTTTTTTTCTCCTGGTGGCCATCGGGGTGTTTCTTTCAACCATGGACAGCAGCATGGTCAATGTGGCGCTGCCCACGATTATGCGCAGTTTTGCCACTACCCTGGCCCAGACCGAATGGGTGGCGCTGATTTACCTTCTTACGATAACCGTTACTCTCTTGATCTGGGGCAGGCTCTCGGATCGGATCGGCAAGGGAAGGATCTATTTGCTGGGGATGCTGGTTTTCAGCGCAGGATCGGTCGCCTGCTATCTGGCATCGACCCTCACCATGCTTATTTTCTGTCGTTTTGTCCAGGCATTGGGCGCTTCGATGATGATGTCATCCGGTCCGGCCATTATCAAGATGGTCTTTCCGGTACACCAGTTGGGCAGAGCTCTGGGGCTTATTGGTCTTGCTACCTCCATTGGCCTGATGAGCGGGCCGGTAATCAGCGGTGTTCTGATCCGTTTTTTTTCCTGGCGCGCTCTTTTCCTGGTGACCGTGCCTGTCAGCTTGACCTGTTTTGGGGTGGGCTGGTACTGGCTGCTGCCGGCCACCTCCCTCTCTTCTGGAAGCTCGAAAAAAACAATCTTTGACTGGCCTGGCCTTTTGATCTGGACCCTGCTTATAACTATGACGGTTCTGGCCTCGACCCATCATGGCGCTTTTTCTCAGGGAATGTTGCTGACAGGGTTTTTGGGGTTTTGTCTCTTGATCTTTCTGTTCAAAGTGGTTGAACAAAAGGCCGCTGAGCCACTCCTGCCCTTTGTCTTGTTCAGAGATCGCCATTATGCCATTGCCATGATCTGTGCGGCGCTCTCTTTTGCTGTGCTGTTTATGGTCTTGATCCTTATTCCTTTTTATCTCGATTATGTGCTCAGGCTCCCTGTTGACAGGATTGGTCTGGTGATGATGGCGGTGCCGGTGGCGGTTTTTGTGGTCTCTCCTCTGTCCGGTTGGTTGTATGACCGGATGGGAGCCAGGTTGCTTACCACCACAGGACTTACTTTCTGTTGTCTTGCCCTGATCTTTCTTTGTTTGCTTGACGAGCACTCAACGGTGATCGATGTGGCCTGGAGGATGACCCTGCTTGGCGCTGGTCAGGCCTTGTTTCTTTCTCCGAATACGGCCTCTGTCCTGACCACCGCCCATCCGCATCATATCGGTATCACGTCCGGCATGCTGGCCACGGCGCGAAACCTTGGAATGTTGGTCGGAGTTACCCTTGCCGGTCTGGTTTTTGGGGAGGTTTTTTCTTTGTTGAGCGGGGGGCTGGATCTGAAGGATTTCAGTTCAGTCCATACTGCGGCGTTTATCCAGTCTCTGCGGATAAGTTTTGGTCTGACTGCGGCAGTGGCAATGGCTGGCGCCCTGCTATCGGGCCGCAGATAATAAACGGGTTATTCAGGATGTAGGTGGATAGCTTCCATTATCCAGTGGCAAGGTTACGGTGGCAACGGTTCCGCTGACGGGACCTGGTTGGAGTGAAAAAGTGCCCTGGTGTTCAGCGACTATTTTCTTGACCAGGGTCAGCCCCATACCCGTGCCATAAATCTTGGTGGTGAAAAAAGGGTCTGTCACTCTGGCTATATTGGCATTGGGTATCCCTATGCCGCTGTCAGCGATGATAATCGAGACACTTTCCGGATCTTGCTTGACGTTGATAGAGAGGAGGCCGCCATTGGGCATGGCTTCAACGGCATTACGGAACAGGTGCAGGAGCATCTGTCTGATCTTCTGGCCGTCGATGTGCAGGGATGGGCCTGGTTCGTTGAGGTTGAGCTTGTATATAATTCCCTGTTTTTTCATGGTGCCATAGAGCAGCATGACGCTCTTGCGGATCAGCGGATAGAGGGGCTGGCTGGTTTTCTCGGTCTCGTCTTCCGCGACAAAGTTAAAAAGATCTTCGAGGGTGGATTCAATCTTGGCCGCATCCTGGGCCATGCGGTCAAGAAATTTAAGGATATCGGGATCGGTGACTTTCCTGGTGAGCAGTGTTGCCGTACCCCCGATGGAGGTGATGGGATTACGGATGGCATGGACCAGTTGCGCCGACATGTGGCCAAGGGCTGCGTAGCGTTCGGCATCAACCAGCAGATCCTTGTTTTTCTCCAGCTCCTGGGTGACATCTTCCAGCTCCTGCATTTTATGGAGTATGCTGGTGTAGAGATAACTGTGCTCAATGGCCAGGCTGGCCTGACTGGCAAAGATCTCCAGGTCCATAATATCTCCAGCACTGATTGGGCGCTGGGTGATAAAGTTGTCGGCGATGATAACGCCCAAGGATTGACTGGGAGAAAAGAGGGGGACGATGATAAAGGTGTCTCCCTGCAACAGGTCAAGGAGCTGGGCGGTGACGGGGTAATTTGGGGCCTGGCCATGCTCGACAAAGACACTTTTTCGTTCGGCGCAGGCGCGAATGAGGGTATGCTCAGTGGCAGTGGCCGGGATGGAGAGCTCCCTGATGATCTGGTTTACTCCCTGGCCGGTATCTTGCTTGGAATCTTTGAAATTCTGTATAATGTCGCTTAAGTGCAGATCTTTAATCTTGATTTCTTCCCAGACGCGGCCTGCCTCTTCCCGTGAAGAGGGGCCGATGGCCAGTCGTCCCTGCAGTATCTGGTGCTCCTGGTCAAAGAGGGCGAGAAAGGCCCGGTTGAACTGGAGTCCTTCGCCGGCGGTGATCCCCACCAGAATAGCTTGGAGCACGTCATCCAGTTCCGCGCTGCTCAGATAGGCGGTGTTCATCTTCAGATTGAGTTGATGGAGGAACTGGGTACGGACGTTGGTGGTCTCTAATTTTTGCTGGTAGATACGGTTATCAATAACCAGTCGTCGTTTTTCCAGGGTGGCATTAATGGCGTGATAAAGGTCCACCAGGTGCATGGGTTTGGTCAGGTAGTCATCAGCGCCCAGCCGCAGACAGGAAAGCGCAGTTTGCAGGTCAGCGGTGCCGGTGATCATGATAATGGCCAGATCCGGGTAGTGGAGGACCAACTCCGGCAGGATCTCGATGCCGCTGCGGTCGGGCAGTCCTATGTCGAGCAGGGCAAGGGCAACATTGCTGGTGGGCAGCAGGTTGAATAATTCTGCGGCGGTCGTGGCATGGAGAACGGTAAATCCTTGGCTGCTGAGAAAATCCTGAAAGAGAATGAAGATATCCGGCGAATCATCAACAACAACGATCACCTCATCAGGATTAATAAGTTGAATTGGCTGCATGGAAGTAGTTTGTTGGCAACATGAAGTCTGATTGTGACCAAGAAGGCGTCTGATTTTTATTATAATTTTTTTGATTGTACCGCCTTGGTTGAAAAATAAAAGGAAAAATCGTATAACCCGTCATCAATGGATTTGTTTTTGGTGATTGGTTTTGCTGTTTTAGAGAAAAAGAGGGTGTAGTGGCAGAGGTAAGTGACGCAGAACTGAAGAAAGTGATCGGGGATTTCCTGGATATGGGGCATGTGGAGAATATTACGGCCATGTTCCGCCAGGAACCAAGATACTATGACTGGACCGGGGAGATCCTGAATGATCCGCGTTTTCAGGTACGGCTTGGGGTCTCTGTCCTTTTTGAGGAATTACGCCTTTTGCAGCCTGAGAAGATTGATCTGGCCATCCCGTCGCTTCTGGCCCTTCTGCATGCTGTGCCACCGGCGCCCTCGTATGCGCGGGGTGAGGCGGTCAGTGTTCTGGCCATTATCGGCAGTGATGCGGCCATGGTCGCAATCCGGGCCATGGCCGCAGATTCTGACTCCTTGGTTGCGGAAGTGGTCAAGGATATCCTGGGAGAGGGCGCGTGAAGGAGATTTTTGCAAGCGGCGGGCTGCTGGCCCGGCATCTGTCGGGCTTTGAGGCACGTTCCGGCCAGTTGCAGATGGCGGAGGCGGTGGCCGCAACCCTGGCGGCCGGTGAAAAGGGTGGGGCCGAGGGGCTGCGGGCCAGGGTGCTGCTGGTTGAGGCCGAAACAGGCATCGGCAAAACCCTGGCCTATCTCATCCCGGCCCTGCTCTCTGGTCAGCGGGTGGTGGTCTCAACCGCCACCATCAATCTTCAGGATCAGATCCTGAACAAGGAGATCCCCCTGATCGAGCGGGTCTTGGGGCGATCGGCTGCGGCTTTGTGTGTCAAAGGGCGGCAGAATTATCTCTGTCTCTATCGCTGGAATCAGTATCGCAGCTCGCCGCAGCTCTCGCTGGTCGAGGACGCCGACATCAGCAGGATCAAACAATGGCTGGAAAAAACGGGTAGTGGCGATCGGTCTGAACTTTCCTGGCTGGCTGACGGCTCTCTGCTTTGGCCCAAGATTTCGGCACAATCCAGTCAGTGTCTGGGCAGTGACTGTCCTGATGCTGCCTCCTGTTTTGTCAATCAGTTGCGCAAACAGGCCGGTTCGGCTCGGCTGCTGATCGTTAATCATCATCTCTTCTTCTCTGATCTGGCTCTGCGTCAGGCTGGTTTTGCCGAGATCCTGCCCCGCTATCAGGTGGTGATTTTTGATGAGGCCCATCATTTGGAGGGGGTGGCCACGCAATTTTTCGGCAAGAGCTTCAGTCAGTATCAGCTTCTGGATTTGGTTACTGATATCGAGCGTCAGGCCGAGGCTGATCTTCCGAGCAAAAGTCGTGACCCAATCATCGCCTTTGCCCGAGGGCTCATGCCACGCTTGGAACGATTCACCCTGCTTTTTCCCGCCCAGCGCGGCCGGTATCCACTGGCGGAGGTGATTGCCGGCAATGGATCCTGGGCCCAGGAGGTGGAGGGGTTGGCAACAGGGCTTGAACAGCTGGCCAAACTGCTGGCAGCTCAGGCCGCAACTGGCGAGGTCTGGAATATTCTCAGCACGCGGGCGGCGGAACTTGAGGCCAACCTGCGTCATATCTGTTTGCCGCCGGAGAAGGGGGAGGGGGATCGCTTTGTCCATTGGTATGAGCGGCGGGAGCGGACGATCACCCTCTCTGCCACCCCGGTTCGGATTGCCGAGGAACTGGAAAAGACGCTCTACTCCTCGGTACAGAGCTGTGTTATGACCTCGGCGACCCTGTCTGCCGGCGGGGATTTTTCCTACGTTAAGGAACGTCTGGGGCTGGATGCAACAGCTACGACCCTGCAATTTCACTCCCCTTTTGACTATGAGAGACGAACGCTGCTTTATGTGCCGGAAAAGGATTTTCCGGAGCCAGCCGATGCATCCTATAATGACCGGGTGTGCCAGCGGGTGCTGGAACTCCTGCAGATCAGTCAGGGGCGGGCCCTGGTTCTGTTTACCAGTCTCAAGGCTATGGAGATGATGGCGGAATTTTTGGAGTCCCGGCTTTCCTATCCCGTTCTGGTGCAGGGTCGGGCCTCACGACAGGCCCTGCTGGCCCGTTTTAAGGAAACCACGGACTCGGTGCTGCTGGCGGTTGCCAGTTTCTGGGAAGGGGTGGACGTGCCGGGTGATTCCCTGAGCTGTGTGATCATCGATAAGCTGCCCTTTGAGGTGCCAAGCGATCCGGTGATTCAGGCCCGGATCCAGGCCATTACCGATGGCGGCGGCAAACCTTTTTTTGATTTTCAGGTGCCCCGTGCCATCCTCACCCTGCGTCAGGGGGTGGGCCGACTTATGCGGGCGGCCACTGATTGCGGGGTGATCGCGATTATGGATGTCCGGCTGTTCACCAAGGCCTATGGCCGCAGCTTTCGGGCCAGTCTGCCGCCTTCGCCGGTGGTGCGGAGTTTGGTGGATGTGCGGACTTTTTTTGAACATAAATGTGATTAAATGCGATTCGCATGGTAAGCCGGGGGCATGAAGGATATGGGAGCAACAGGGCAATTTGCCGGGGCGGTGGATGGGGCAGGATTGAAGACTGCCATTGCCCCTGATGTGGCGAGGATTGATCAGGCCATGCAGGCTGATCTGGCCGCCTTAAAAGGCGATACGGCCGCGCTGCTTAATGAGGTACTGCACTATGGCCTTTTTAATGGCGGCAAGCGGATCCGGCCGCTGCTCACCGTACTTTGTTTCCGTTTGTGCGGCGGCGGGGAGGGGAAGAGTCAGGTGGATATCTATCGTCTGGCCATGGCCTTCGAGTATCTCCATTGCGCGACCCTGTTCCATGATGATGTGATTGATCAGGCGCTCACCCGTCGGGGCCGGCCGGCAGTCAATGTGGCCTATGGGGAGACGGCGGCGATCCTGGCCGGGGATTTTCTCCATGCCCGGTCGATGTTGCTGGTGGGAAGGGGGGGTGGGATTCAGGCCCTGGAGATCTTCTGCAAGGCTACAACCGCCATGGTCGACGGTGAATTTCTGCAGCTCCATAATGCCAGCAACTACAACCTGGCGGAAGCAGATTATTTTACGGTGATCATGGGTAAGACGGCGCGGCTCATCGGGGCCGCCTGTGAGATCGGGGCCCTGGTGGCAGGCGCAGATGCTGCGGCCCAGCAGGCATTACGCAACTATGGTCTCCATCTTGGCTGCGCCTTTCAGATCATTGATGACCTTCTTGATTATCTGGGGGATGAGGCCAGTACCGGTAAGTCGGTGGGCAATGATTTTCAGGAGGGGAAGATGACCCTGCCCCTGATCGTCGCCATGACCAGGGCGGAAGATCAGGATCGGGAGCGATTACTCTTCATGCTGGCAAGTGCTGAGGAGCGGAAGGGAGGTTTTGCTGAGGCCTGCGCCCTGATTGCCCGCTATGATGGCTTTGTCCTGGCCAGGCAGAAGGCCGCAGAGATGATTGCCTCGGCCCTGGCGCAGTTGCATAGCTTCGATCAGGCGGCAGTCGAGCAGGAAATGGCGGTGTTGGAAATGTTGGCTCATTATGTCTTGAGCCGGAATAAATAGTGACGGCTGTGACCGGGACAGGTCAGTGGAGATGCAAAGATGGAGAGGAAAAAGGTGGTCAGGAAAAGAGGTGCCGGCCGTAAAAAAAGGACAAGAAGATGGCTGGTTGGCCGGAAAATCATTCCATTTTCCCTGCTTTTCCTTCTCCTGTTCTTTTCAGTGGCCGTGGTCGGGTATGTGATCTTCTTCCGCGCCACCCTGATCACGCCACTTTGAGCTAGGCGGAAATCTCATGGCTCGGGGGCACTTGCAATTTGAATTCACCACATTATGCTCTCTTTGTGGTGCTATCTTAGCATTTTGGAAGCCTGACCCCTTTCTCTGGTACTTGTAGTTTGTCGCTGCGCAAATAGATTAGTATCCTGTCCCCGGAATTCCCAGCCTTGGGTCGTCACTCTTGATGCAACGACTTGCCGTCCAAGCATCGACATTTGCGTTGGCTCTTTCAGTCGTCCACCTCATGTGTTTTAACACAGCCGAATCCTTATTCGCGCCGACGGCTTTGATGTAGTCCTCACTGGACTTGGAGTAGAAGCTGTGTTCTGTCATAAGGAGGGTATTTTTAACCGCTTCGCACTCAGACGCAGAATCATAGGCACCTTGTTGCCACCATTGAGATAGCGGTTTGGTGTCGAGAATTTTGTAGCCCTGTAAATATGCTGCGCTCTCATTGAAGTCACTGCTGGGGGGAACGAGTAAATACCACCCTGACGCAGCGTATGCAGATGGCGCTGTGACCAGTACCACGAAGATAAGCGCCGTCCCACCGAAAAGTCGTACGATACAGTTCATTTATTTTCCTCCAGCAACGTTGCATTGCGCATAACGTCTGAATTCACCGGCCTGCGCGGCTTTTCGCGCAGGTCCGGTGGAATGATGGGTTGGGCAGCTTTGCAGCATTACGCAGGGTTCTTAACCAAAGTTCTTAGAGCTTCAAGGGATAACGGGCTCGGGCGCTTGCGATGAACGATGCTGTGGCAATTTGAGCACAGTACGACGAGATCACTTGTTGGGTCGACGGAGGCTGCACCGCCAAGAGAACTTATAGGTTTTGTGTGATGAACTTCGATGAACCCCGCGCCAATAGCACCGTACTTTGTTTCAAAGTTGAATCCGCACCCCATGCACACGAGGCCATGAACACGGATAGCGGCAGCACGCAACTGCGGGCTACGCTCGTAGGTGTTTGTCCAGCGCTGTGTTTGTTGCCCCTCGACAAGCGCTGTCTCTCCAGAAAGAGCATTGTCGTCGGATATTTGATGATTGGAAGCGAGAGCCGTTACAGCAGCGAGGGCAACCGGGTTGAAGTGGTGAAACTGTCTTTGCGAACCTAGTCTTGATGCCAAGGACGCAAAATGACTTCTGCCCGTTTCTGTAACAAGCCAGTGGTTCCACTTCTGGTTAGAAATGTAGCCCTCCGCAGCCAAGTGACGCCTGATTTGGGCGAGGTCATTTCTCCAATACAGTTCATCTCGCGTTGCGCATTGTTCCAAGTCACTAGGCGAGAACTTCATAAGTTCTGCGCGTTCGATCTCATCAAGAACTTGGTTTTTCGTTCCATCTCCGCCTAGCCGAATGATCGCGGCGAGAACGATTAGTCGCTTCTCTTCTTCACGCGTCATTGGCTTCCCCAAGATGCCCAACGTAGAATCTGCGCTCAAGATGCATGCGGCTCAACCTCAACTGTTTCCAGCCATTCTGCGAATTTCTCAACCTCAGAAAGTGCGGTGAACAATTTTTCCGATGTGACTCGGATTGGCGGAGCCATGAGCCAAGCGCGCTCGCCTGCCTCAATATCCCCAAAAAATGATTCGTCATTTCCGTCGATGAAGAATGGGTGTGGCAATTTCTTGAGGTCGCTGTCCGAGTAGTAAGTGCTATCCGTTGTGATTGATTCAGGGTGTTGAATTCTATTTCTCGCAAGAACAATCTCCTCCAAAACTGCGAGGCCAGCAGGACTGTCCTCGAACCGAATATGGAAATGGTTAGCGAAGTAAGCCTTGTAACCATTCAGCCAGCCATTTTTGAAATCAGTTTTGAGGGAGTCATCAACAGGGATTCCGACCTGACGTTCCCATGTTTTGAAATACAGATGAAAAACTGCTGCCAGCATAGAGATGCATGTACGGCCAAGAACTTGAAGAGATTCTTCTGCTTCGAGCCATTCACCAAGAAAAGGAGGTTCTGGATCTTCGCTGTACGGAGCTACAAACGGCTCAACTTCCGCTTCAATAAGGCGCTTACGCTCAATGTACGCTGCCGAGGAAGTAACATAAAGCTGCCGAATGAAATCAATTCGCTGCTTTAGAAAATAACGCACATCCATTAATCAATCTCCTGATGCCCAACAAGTTATTCTATAGTTCTGCATATCACTCAATTGGGAGTGATATGCAGAAAAGAACTTCAACTCTGTTGGCCTGGTTGACAGCGGGTCCCGTTGCTGTTGATACCCGCGATTATCCAGAGGCTGAGTAAAAGGGTAACTGTACTCCCCCTTTTAATGTTTGAACGAGCGCTGGCCGGTGAACATCATCGCCACCTTGGGATCGGCTTCGTTGCAGGCCTGGATGGTCTCAAAGTCGCGCATGGAGCCGCCAGCCTGGAGAATGGCGGTGATCCCCTGCTGGATCCCCACATCGGCGCCGTCCCGGAAGGGGAAGAAGGCGTCTGAGATCATCACCGAGCCGGGCAGTCCGGCCCGATCCACCTGGACCTTGGCGTCGATTTCTTCCTGGTCTCCCTTGTCCCGTTTGCCTTGGGCGATCTGGAGCGCCAGGTCGGCGTAGGGGATTTTGTACTGATCAAAGCAGAGGATGTCGGCGTATTTGATGTAAGCCTTGTGCACGGCGATCTCGGCCACGCCCACCCGGTCCTGCTCGCCGGTACCGATGCCCACGGTGCAGCCGTCCTTGACATAGAGCACTGAGTTGGAGGTGACCCCGTGTTCCACGGCCCAGCCGAAGATCATGTCGTCAATCTCCCGCTGGGTCGGGGTGCGGTCACAGGTGAAAGTCTCGCCTTTCCAGGTGGCGGTGGCCGGTTTCAGGTCGTCGAGAGAACGGATGGAGTTGACGGCCGATTGCTGGGCGATGATACCGCCGTCGATCAAGCTCTTGAAGTCCACGAAACGGAATTTTTCAAACTCGGCCAAGCGGTCGATGCGGCTGATCTCGATGACCCGCAGGTTCTTGCTTTTTTTCAGGATCTCCAGACTGCCCTCTTCAAAGGAGGGGGCGCAGACCACCTCCAGATAGTTTTGTGACAGCAGCCTGGCGGTATCATTGTCGCAGGGACGGCTCATGATCACCGCTCCACCGAAGGCGGCGATGCGGTCGCAGCGGTTGGCGCGGTCAAAGGCGTGGGCCAGGGTGTCGCCGTAAGCGGCGCCGCAGGGGTTGTTGTGTTTGAGGATGACTGCGGCCGGTCGATCCATCAGATATTTAAGGATATTGAGGCCGTTGTCGATGTCGGTGAGGTTGATCTTTCCGGGATGTTTGCCCACCTGGAGCATGTCCTCGACGCGGATTCCCGAAACCAGGCCGTTTCCGGGCTCGATGAAGGAGCATTCGCCTAAGGTCAGATTGCCGTTGACCAGTTCATAGAGGGCGGCCTCCTGGTCCGGGTTCTCGCCGTAGCGCACCCCCCGCTCGTCAAGGGAGCCGTCTTCCTGTTTGATTCCCCAGGTTCGTTTGCGATAGACCAGTTTCTGGTCGCCGAAGGAGATGGTCATATCCATGGGGAAGTGATCGCCCAGGATGGTGGTGTACATTTTTTTCAGATCGCTCATGATCGCTCCATGTGGGTTGAAATTACGAATTACGAATTACGAATTAGGAATTAGGAATTAGGAATTATTAATTAAAAACAGGTGGTTGAGTGGGAGCAGGAGTGAAAGTTGTCTCGAGCGCCTGGCAAGAACATCTTTGTTTTTCCGTTTTACTCACTACTCACCTGCCTGAAAGGCGCTGTCCCAGTCCTTGCTCACCGGATCAAATCCCTTGGCTACAATGGCCAGGATGACCTCTTCCACGCTCCGTTCGTCGCCGACGCTGAACTGCTCGCCGTCCGTCTGCTCGGGATGGGAGTAGCCGCCGGGGGCGGTGCAGGAACCGGCTGAGTAGCGGGTGGGCCCGAGGCCCAGCATCCCGTCCCGATAGCGTGCCTCTTCCCGGGTGGAGAGGAGAAGCCCGACATCCGGATCAAAGAGGCGGAGGCCGAAGATGAGCTGGCTCAGATTCTGCTCCGAGACCGGCACCAGCGGCTCGAAGGCCCCGGCCGCCGGACGCAGGCGCGGGAAGGAGACGGTGACGCCGGTGGACCAGAAATTCTTGCGCAGCCAGGCCAGATGCAGGCCAAGGGCCAGTCCCTCCGCCCGCCAGTCGGTCAGACCGAGCAGGGCTCCGATGCCGACCTCGCGCATCCCGGCGGCCGCCACCCGGGCCGGGGTTTCGAGGCGGTAGTGATAATCGGTTTTTTTGCCGGAAAGATGGACCTGCTTGTACATCTCCGGGTCATAGGTCTCTTGATAGACCGCCACGGCGGTGATCCCGGCCTTGAACAGCCGGGCATAGTGGGCGGTGGACAACGGCTGGACCTCGATGGAGACGGCGGCAAACCGGCCCCGCAAGCGGAGGGTGATGGCCTCCAGGTACTCCACATCAACGGCGCTTTCCGCCTCGCCGGAGACCAGCAGGATGTGCTGAAAGCCGCGGCCATGGAGGATTGCCGCCTCGGCCTCGGCCTCATCGAGGGTCAGGCATCTCCGGGCAATGCGGTTGCTGGCAGAAAATCCGCAATAGGCGCAGCGGTTGGTGCAGTAATTGGAAAGATAGATCGGGGCATAGAGCTGGGTGGTCCGGCCGAAACGCTGGGCGGTGAGGAGCGCCGAGCGGCGGGCCATCTCCTTTAGAAAGGGCTCGGCGGCAGGCGAGATCAGCGCTGCCAGATCATGGATGGTCGGGTGTTTGCTGTCCAGGGCCTGCTCCACATCCGCAGTCGTGCGGCTTTGGATGAGCTGTTGGAGCTGTTGAAAATCAGGCAGGGTAAAGGGGGTCATGCCAGGAATCCGAGGTCGGTGGCCAGGGTGCCGGTAAGCGGTGACGAGGCCTGGGCCTGTTTACCCCGGCAGCCCATGCCAGCCACAAAGGCGGTGCGGCCGGCTTCGACTGCCTGGGCAAAGGCGCGGGCCATGGCCACCGGATCACCGGCAACCGAGATGGCGGTGTTGACCAGCACCGCGTCGGCCCCCATCTCCATGGCGAGCGCCGCATGGGAGGGGGCGCCGATCCCGGCATCCACCACCACCGGCACCCGGGCCTGGTCAATGATGATCTCGATCTGGAAGGCGGTGAGGATGCCCTGGTTGGTGCCGATGGGCGAGCCCAGGGGCATGACCGCTGCCGCGCCCACGTCCTGCAGACGCAGGGCGAGGATGGGGTCGGCGTTCATGTAGGGCAGGACGATGAATCCGGCCCGCACCAGCTCCTCAGTGGCCTTCAGGGTCTCTATCGGATCCGGCAGCAGGGTGCGGGGGTCCGGAGTCACCTCCAGCTTGAGCCAGCTTGAACCGGAGGCGGCCCGCGCCAGATGGGCCAGACGAATGGCCTCTTCGGCGTTTCTGGCCCCGGAGGTGTTGGGAAGAAAGACGCATCTGTCCCGGTCAAGGGCGCTCATGATATCGTCCTCCGGGTTATCCAGATCGACCCGGCGAAGGGCCACGGTCACCATCTCGGTGCCCGAGGCCTCGATGGCCTGCCGCATCACTGCCGCTGAGGAAAATTTGCCGGTGCCAAGAAAGAGCCGGGAATGAAAGGTATGTCCGCCAATGGTCAGCATGGTATGGTCGGCATGTCAGCCGCCTCCTACAAATCGGATGAGTTCCACCTGGTCATTGTCATGGAGAGTCGAAGCCGCATAGCAGTCCGGCTGAACGATGTTTTTATTCAGCTCAACAACCACGGACGTGGGTGAAACCCCCAGCTCCTGCAGGAGTGTGGTCACGTTCATTGAATCAGGGATGGTTTTGGGGCTGCCGTTCAGATGGATCTGCATCACACAATGATTACTGGAAAAGAAAAAAGATAACCGAAGATAACCGCTTAGCCGTCATACCGATGTCTGCAAGGGATGATGGCAAGCGGAGAAATTCCTGAATTCCCCATCTTAATCTGATAATCGTGACTTGCCAATAGTGTTTTGCGGTGTCCGGCAATTCACCCTTAGAGCAAACGGTCTGAAAGTCTATTTCCGACTGAGGCAAAACATAGCCATAATTGCCTTTAGAAAAATAGAAGTTATTTACGGATAAATTCTCTTTTGCATTTCTTTGAATGCAACTTAGAATCAATACTCAAACCCTGTCTACAATTAAGCCGAAAGCCACCCTTGACATCAGCGCATAAATACCAATATATATAATTATGGGTTAAGCAGTGGGCATCTCAATGGTGGGAACCCAATCATCCCGTCAACCTGCAAGGAGGGTCTTGTTATGAAAGAAAATATATGCCAATGCCAAACGACTTTAGGTGGTAATGATCAGATCTCATTAACAATTCCTGTCGATCTTTTAAAGCAATTACAGGAAGCGGCAATCCTGGCAAAGACTGATCTTCATTCCTTGATCCTCTGTTATGCCCAACAAGGCCTGATAGACAGTAGCGCCCAACTCAAACGGCAGCAATTTTTGACTCATGCAAAAGATATTCTCGAGGAACACGGAATTCATGATAAAACCATTGAGGAAATTTTTCGCAAATTTCCATACTGATTTTTTTACCCTGTTTCCGGCATAGGGAAGGAACGATAGTAACAAGCCAGACACAAAGGCTGAAGCACAATGAAGAATAAAGATAACCTAAACACTCACAGTCTTGCCTTCCTGGCCAAATGTCTGGCTGATGAAAATCGTCTGCGCATCCTGCTCTGTGTCAGCGAGGAAAAGAAATCTGTCTCCAGAATTGTTGAAGAGCTGGGACTCTCACAACCTCTTGTCTCCCATCATCTCAAAGAGCTGAAAAGGGCCTTGCTGGTAAAAGTTGAGCGCATCGGCCCCTTTGTTTATTATGAGATCACCGATTCTCGAATTCTCGGAATCCTGGGTAGACTGGATGAACTGGCAACAACATTACTCCGTGAAAGAACAACATTTTAACACATGTGAAGGTATCTGTTTGTATGGATGAGATTCAAGAAGTAATTGACAGGATAGGACCAGAAGCAGCCCTAAGCAAGTTGGGGGTTGTTCTCCGCGATCTTTTTTCCCAGGTAAACGAAGAGCTCCGTTTGAGTTTTGTTGTCAGTCTCATTGGTGAAGCCGGCGCCGACAAGGTTGCCAGCCTCGTTCATCTCTGACTGGCGGAGTGTATGGGCGAAGGTGTCGACCCTACAAAGATGTGTCAAAGCCTGGTGGATAAAGTGGCTCGCTCCCGACAGCTCCAATCTGTCACTAACCCTGAGCTGTTAATCCTTTTTGAGGAGTGGCTTGAAGAACTGGAAGATGAGGTGTTGACCTTTCTCCAGCAGCACCCCGACAGTAAAGCAGACGATATTTCAAACAATCTTGGATTCTCGCACAGTGGCGCCACATTCCTGCTGGCCAAGCTGCGACGGGAGGAAAAAATCTAATCAGAGGAGGAACGATTCATGTTGATGCGGTTTTTTCTGAATGAACCCAATGGCAAGGCCTGAGGCCATTTTCTGGAGATGATGCCCAGGCTGGGCGCCAAATACGATATCACCATTGAGACTATTTCAAAACCTAGGGCCGAGTACCAGACTGATGCCTGGTTTGAGCTGGACTTGCCTGTGGCCCCGGCGGTCATGGTGGAAGACGAGATTGTGGTTGAAGGAGCAGATGTATCCCTGGATATAGTGGAGGCGTGCATCTGCCGCTACTTGGGATTGCCATGCCCGGAAGAGACATAAGCCGAATGACAAGAATCAGAAAAAAATTCTCAAACCTATTCACCAGTAAAAATGGAGGAGATCATGATAGAGATGATCCTGTTTCACAGCGGCAACCCTGCTTGAGGGACATGTCAGAAGGCCACAGGTGTGGCCGGGGCCATGCAGGAAAGGTTTAAGGATCAGCTTGACCTGCACATTTATACCACGGATTCTCCCGAGGCAGCAGCCTACTCTCTGAGGGGATCAACCAATATCTTTGTCAATCAGCAATGGGTTCCTCTGGATGTGGCCACATCCAAGGAAAAGATGATGGAATATCTTGAAAATCTGCTCGGCCAGAAACCCTGACCACAACTTGCCAGAGAATGAACCAGACAGGCTGGACACACCCGCAGATGTATCCAGCCTGTAACCACGCTGACGACATGACGAAGAACGCCATCTCAATCGGTCCATAATATTCAGGAGGCCTGCTCCAGCGCCACTGCCACTGAGACTGAGGCGCCGACCATGGGATTGTTGCCCATGCCGATAAGCCCCATCATCTCCACATGGGCGGGAACCGAAGAAGAACCGGCAAACTGGGCATCAGAATGCATCCGCCCCATGGTATCGGTCATGCCGTACGAGGCCGGGCCGGCCCCCATATTATCGGGATGGAGGGTGCGGCCGGTACCGCCGCCTGAGGCCACCGAGAAGTATTTCTTGCCCTGCTGGATGCACTCTTTCTTGTAAGTGCCGGCCACCGGATGCTGAAAGCGGGTGGGATTGGTGGAATTGCCGGTAATGGAGACATCCACCCCTTCCAGATGGTTGATGGCCACACCCTCACGCACATCATCAGCGCCATAGCAACGTACCGCCCCCCGTTCTCCCAGCGAATACGCCTTCTCTTTGACCACGGTCAGTTTACTACTGGCGTAGTCAAAGGAGGTCTCCACATGGGTAAAGCCGTTGATTCGCGAGATGATCTGGGCCGCGTCCTTGCCAAGCCCGTTGAGGATCACCCGCAGCGGTTCCTTACGGACCCGGTTGGCTGATCGGGCGAGCCCAATAGCCCCTTCCGCAGCAGCAAAGGACTCATGGCCGGCAATAAAGGCAAAACATTTAGTCTCTTCCCGCAGCAGCATGGAGGCCAGATTGCCATGACCGATACCCACCTGCCGATGATCGGCCACCGATCCGGGGATGCAGAAGGCCTGCAACCCTTCACCAAGGGTCGCTGCAATATCTACCGCCCGTTTCTCACCCTTTTTGATGGCAATGGCCGCTCCCAGGATATAAGCCCAGCAGGCATTTTCAAAACAGATGGGCTGGATCTTTTTCACCAGCGCCGCCACATCGACGCCATAGGCATCACACACCTCTTTGGCCTCTTCCAGGCTCTTCATCCCATATTTGGCAAGAACAGGAGTAATCTGATCTATCCGCCGGTCATAACTTTCAAACAGGGCCATGATACTCCTCCTTATTCCTTTCGGGGGTCAATTTTTTTAACAGCCTGATCAAAGCGGCCATAGGTGCCGGTGGCATCCGCCAGCGCCTGAGCAGGTTCCACGCCCTTTTTGATCGCATCCATCATCCGCCCCAGATGGACAAACTTGTAGCCGATGATCTCATCATCAGCATCGAGTGCCAGCTCCAGCACATATCCTTCGGTCACCTCCAGGTAACGGGGGCCTTTGATCCGGGTGCCATAAGTGGTGCCGCAGACCGAACGCAGCCCCTTGCCCAGATCTTCCAGTCCGGCGCCAATGGGCAGACCGCCTTCGGAAAAGGCAGACTGGCTGCGACCATAGACGATCTGCAGGAACAGCTCGCGCATGGCCGTATTGATGGCATCACAGACCAGATCCGTATTCAGGGCCTCAAGGATGGTCTTACCCGGCAGGATCTCGGAGGCCATGGCCGCCGAGTGGGTCATGCCGGTACAGCCGATGGTCTCGATCAGGGCCTCTTCGATGATCCCGTCCTTAATGTTCAGGGTCAGCTTGCAGGCGCCCTGCTGCGGGGCACACCAGCCGACCCCGTGGGTGAGACCCTTGATATCCTTGATCTCGCGGGCCTTGGTCCACCCACCTTCCTGCGGGATGGGCGACGCCCCGTGACACGCGCCTTGGGCCACCGGGCACATCTTTTGTACTTCAGAAGAGTATTGCATACGATGCTCCTATGAGGAATTTATTAAAACAAACGACAGAATAAAATTGAAAGTTGAAAGAAAAAACAGGGGAACTCTTGGTCTGTATTGTTTCTCTATTCCTGACCCTTGCCGTCCTATCCTTTTCTGCCGGTAAGCAGAAAGACTGGATAGGCCCGTTCAACCCCGGCGTCATTGGTCTTGACGAGGGAATGAACCTCCTGGACTGCCACCTGCTCCAAACCACGTTTTGTCAAGGTTGTCATCAGCTCTACCGGATTAAACCCATGATGCATGACCCCATCTACCTCCTGTCCATGGAAAGAGCCATCCTCGGTTTTCAGGTCAGCCACGGCGAGATAGCCGCCATCAGCCAGCATATCACAGAAGCGGGCCAAGAGCTGGTCAGCCTCCTTGATGTGATGCAGGGTCATGGCGCAGAAGATCAGGTCAAACTTGTCCGGCAGGGACTCCTGCGACAGATCCAGGCGCAGCGGAGTCACATTGGTGATCTGTTCGCTCTTGATCTTCTGGGTCAGCACCTCAAGCATTCCAGTTGAGGTATCCACAGCGGTCAGCGTCAAGAGCTGTGGCGCCAACGCCAGTCCCACCAGTCCTGTTCCGCAGCCGTATTCGAGTGCGGTCATTTTATTATTCAACGGCAAGGTATTGCTGATGGCTGCCGCAATCTTGGCTGCCATTTCAACCCGGCGCTGTTTCTGATCCCAGCCGGCCGCAGCCTTATCAAAATGTTTTCCACTCATGGGCATGTCCTGTTATTATGGTTGATCGACCATATGGGAATGGTCATAGGGGGTAAGGATGGCTAAGCAAAAAGGTCCAAAGACAAGGCGCACAAATCCTGAGGAATGAGGCGTACTTTTGGGTACGCCGCAGTGACGAGGGATGCAGTGCAACGAAGTATTTGGGCCTTTTCGCGACGCCATCAAAGTTCGCTGATCCGTTCAAACAGGTCCCGGTCTTTCTCAATCTTGCCGCGATTACCGATAATAACCCGATGGGAACCAGACAGCATCCGGGTAAAGGCCGGGGCAAAGGCCTGCATATCGGCGACCCGGGTAGTGATGATCTCTTCAATACGCTGCTGCTTATGGGCAGGTGTAATCCCGCTCAGGAATTCATTTCTGGCGGTTGCCCCTTTGGCGGCAGAACTCTGCAGCGGATCAAAGTTACCGTAGGTGCCGATCACCAGTTGTTCCAGCGCCTTGTCCGAAAGTTGCAGGCCGGAGATCATTGCAGGGATAGCGGCGTAGCTGTCGTAAGTCTTGCGGACCTGGGGATCTCGATAACTGACAAATCCCAAATTCCCAGTGATGTGACTGAACTGGATGAAGCAGCCATAAGCCCCGCCCATCTGCCGCACCGTATTCCACAGATAATCCCGGGAGAGATAGTTTTTCAGGACCTCAAAATGGCCATTATACCCCGCACCGTTTGGCAAAAGGGAGCCGGCCTGCACCGCAAAGACGATCTCGGCCGAGGTAATCAACGCCTCATGGGCCGGCAGATCCGGCAGGGTCAGGATCTGTCTGGCAACAGGGGTGTTGGGCAGGGCCGTCACCAAGGCGTTTCCATAACGAGAAAAGGTCTCGATTTCTTCAGGGTCGGCAGTGATGGCCAGAATCAGGTTGTTGCGGTTGAAAATAAGGGTGGCTAACTCCTGCAGGGCAGACAGGAAGGCCTCCTCCATCTGCGGGTAATTCTGGTCCAGCTCTTTTTCCGCCCGATACGAGGTAATACCGGAGATCATCTCATTGTATGCCCCGGCAAGACCGAGATGGGCAAAGGCCCGAGCGGCCGCCAGACTGTAGCCTTCACTCTGGGCGCTGTGTTCCGACCAGGCAACTTCGCGGTGCACGATCTCCTCAATGTGCGCTCTGTCATCCAAAGAAAGTTCGGTAAAGATCTCGGTCATCAGGTGTAGAGCCCGCTCCTGGTATTCCGGCAGGCACTTCATCTGAAACCAGAGAACGGGCCGCACCAGCTCGGAACTGCCCAACTTGCTATAGCTGTTAAAGGAGTGGGAAAAATCACCGGTACAGGTGCCCAGCTCCCGGGCCAGATGCATGAAATCCATCTTCCTTGTACCGATCTCGGTGACAATGGTGGCAAAAAGATCCAACCAGGGCAGAAGCCGGGAAGGGACTACCGAGATATCATAGCCCATATCCACATAGGAGATATGCTCGGTGGCAAGGGCGCTGACCAGCACCTGCGTGCCGCCAAACATCTCGGTGGGCTGTACTGCATGAAAGGCAAGGTGTGAATCCAGGTCGCTATGGCTCAGTTGCGGCAGCAGGGCAAGGGTTTCAGGACTGTTGGGTGTCTGTTGTTGCTGCCGCAGTTCAGCGGTTCTGGCAATGAGCTCCTGCCGCTGCGTCCCGGTCAAGGTCGCCGCGTAGTCCTCCAGCCTTTTGATCTCTTCATCTTGGGTCTGGGCCAGCTTGGCAGGATCGGGGATCAGGGTGACCACCACGGTGGCCTTGTTTTCCAGAAGATAGCGTTCAATCAACTCCTCAAAATAGTGTTCCTCAAGCGCCTTGTGGCGAATGGTACGGAACAGCTCTTCGATCTCCAGGGCCTCAAAGGGATCAGTGCCGTACTTGAGGGCAGGCATGGCCTTGCCGATAAGATCCAGACCGCGTTGGGCCTTGCTCGACTCTTCCCGCACCGAAAATTCATATTTATTCAGTTCCGAGAGCAACAGATCGCGATCAAGGCCCGTTTTCACCATCTCCCGCAAGGTCTCATTGTACAGGGACAGAAAGGGGTCCCATTTATCAGGATCACTGCCGACCAGATAAGTGATCATGAAGGTCTTGAAGCTTGAGGTACACAGATAGAGCCCGCCGAAGTCCTTACAAAGGCCACTGGAGACGATCTTGTTTTTCAGGGGAGAGGCATCTGAATTGTAGAGGATCCCGGCAATAACCTGAAAAGCAGCGTTTTCCTGACGATTGAGCACCGTGGAAACCGCCTGGCCCACGGCCAGAAAGGTCTTGGCCGCCGTGTCTGCCGATTCCACTCCGTAGTGGTCTTCAACAAAGGTGATCTGGTCAATATCCCGCCCCGCCTCAACCTTGATCCTGGCCTCTGCTGCCGGGAAGACCTTCAGGAAATGATCCTGGAGATAGCGGAGTTCATCGGCAAGCGGCGCATCCCCGTAGATAAAGAAGGTGCTGTTGGAAGGATGATAATGTTCCTTGTGGAAGGCGCAGAAGGCCTCATAGGAGAGATCCGGGATATTCTTGGGGTCACCGCCGGACTCATGGGCGTAGGTGGAACCGGGCATGAGTCCGCCAAAGATATGATGAAACAGCAGGCGGATCGGATCGGAAAAGGCGCCCTTCATCTCATTGTAGACCACCCCCTGAAACTCCAGCTCCCCATTTTCCTCTTCCTGATGATAATGCCAGCCCTCCTGTTCAAAGGTGGCGCGGCTGAGCAGCGGATTGAACACCACGTCGCAATATACATCCATGATGTTGAAATATTCCTTCAGATTACGGGTGGCGAAGGGATAATAGGTGATATCCGATCCGGTCATGGCATTCAAAAAGGTCATGAGCCCGCCCTTGTGGATCTCGCCGAAGACATCATTGACGGGATATTTCTTCGATCCCATTAGCACCGAATGTTCAAGGATATGGGCCACGCCGGTGGAATCCGTGGGACTGGTATTAAAGGCGGCGGCAAAGGTCTTGTTGGGATCGCTGTTTTTGATGGCAAGCAAGGGGCAGCCCAAGATATCATGCTCAAAGAGATAGACATCGGCCCCAATTTCCGCGATATGCGCGTGTCGTTTCAGGATAAAGGCAGAATAGGATTGTCCAGGGATAAAAGGCATGAGAATATAAGAAAATGAAGAATGTTAGAACATCTTTGCTGAATCCAGAAGCAGGGTGACCGGCCCGTCATTCACCAGTTCCACTGCCATTGTTGCCTGAAAACGACCCGTTGCCGTCTGAATGCCATGGTGTTGCACGGCCTTGATAAAGCGTTCATACAGGGATTCCGCCTGCTCCGGCCTGGCCGCCTGCGAATAACCCGGCCGACGCCCCTTGCGGCAATCTCCATAGAGAGTGAACTGAGAGATAATAAGCATGGCGCCGCCGGTGTCGAGCAGGGAACGATTCATTTTCCCTTCTTCGTCTTCAAAAATTCGCAAATAAACTATCTTGTCAACCAGCCAGGCCAGGTCAGTGTCCTGATCCTCTCGATGGATGCCAAGCAGAACAACCAGCCCCTGGCCAATGGCCCCGACTTGTTCCTGGTCAACTGTGACCGCTGCCCGGCTGACCCGTTGAATAACTGCTCGCATATACCAGCCTCCGATATCAATGCCAAATCACGCGCCCCACTGTACCCACAAACCAAAGAGGGTGTCAACTGGCTTGCAAGAGAAAGGGCACCATTTTACAGGGTTCCTGAAAATAGGTGGGGAACGAAGGGGAATCTGCTATCATAGGGGTAGTAGCTGTCTCTCACCGAACAGTCCCCCAAGAATCTGCACCAAACATAATTGAAAAACATGGATTCTCACAACATCTCCTGCAAAAAGGGCTTTTCCTCCGTCCATTATGGCTGGTATGTAATGGCGACCGGAACCCTCTGTCTTTTTGCCAGCCTCGGTCTGGGCAGGTTTTCCTTAGGGATGCTCCTGCCGTCCATGGGCCGCGCCCTGCAACTCTCCTATCTGCAGATGGGGCTGATCGGGACCTTGAACTTTATTGGCTATCTGCTCGCGGTGCTGCTCTGCGGCCGACTGACCAGACGCTTTGGCGCCCGCCGGTTGATCGGAACGGCCATGGCAGTCATTGGTGTCTCCATGCTCCTCATAGGCTGGGCCCGGAACCTGTATCTGATCCTGGCCCTCTATCTGTTGACCGGGATCGGCAGCGGCCTGTCCAATGTGCCGATGGTCTCCCTGGTCTCGTGCTGGTTTGTCGGCAATAAACGAGGCCTGGCCACCGGGTTTGTGGCCATCGGCAACGGTTTTGCCATTATCCTGTCCGGAAGGTTGATTCCCTATCTCAACACCGTCTATGAACAAGGCTGGCGGGTAAGCTGGCTGGTCCTCGGCGCGATTGTGCTCTGTGTCGCGGCGATATGTTCTCTTATTCTCAGAAACAGCCCCCAGGAATGCGGGCTTCTGCCGGTGGGCATGACCGAGTCCCATCCCGACAAACGCCATACTGCCTTTACCGAATCTCCCCGGCTCCGCTCCTCCATTGTCCTGCACTGCGCTGCCATTTATTTTCTATTCGGCTTTACCTATGTGATCTACACCACTTTTATTGTGACGACCCTGGTGCAGGAAAAAGGATTCAGCGAGGCCGTGGCCGGCAATTTCTGGTCCTGGGTGGGTCTGCTCAGTCTTTTTTCCGGGCCGGTCTTCGGGATCTTTTCCGACCGCTTTGGCCGAAGACCGGCGTTGATGCTGGTCTTTGCCATTCAATCCGTGTCCTATCTTCTGATTGCCCTCGATCTGCCCCGGATCTTTTTGTATCTTTCCATTGGCTGCTACGGGATTGTGGTCTGGAGTGTACCCGCCATCATGGCGGCCCTGGTGGGAGATTATGCGGGAGCCGAGCGGGTGGCGGCGATTTTTGGATTTATCACCTTTGTCTTTGGCCTGGGTCAGGTGATCGGCCCTTTTCTGGCCGGGCTCCTCGCCGAGACGACCGGCAGTTTTGCCGGCAGCTTTCTCATGGCGGCCGTTCTGGCACTCACGGCTGTCTTTCTTTCAGCGTTTTTACCCAAAAAACATTGATCATCCGATTTATTATAGCTCAGTGGCCTGATCGGCGCACTGCGGCCAGCAATCAATGAGTCTTCCCTGGTCGCCAAGCTTGCAGGCCTTGACCAGAGGGTCGTGGTAGAAGGTGAACCAGGCGTCCCGCTTCCGGTATTCGGTGAGATATCGTTCCTTGCAGGCGATAACCTCCAGCGGGAAATTATCATAGGCCATCACCCAGAGGGGATTGACGTGGGCATGGGTGGGGAAAAGATCGCCAAGATGAACGGCAGTTTCGCCCTGAGAGGCGATTTCCACCAGTTGATGACCCAGGGTATGACCACCGGTCAGGCAAACCCTGACCTCCGGGCAGACCTGGTGAACGCCCTGGACAAGCTGAATCTTGCCGCTTTTTATCAGTTCATTAAAATTGATGGGCCAGTAGCTTTCCTGGGCCCGGCGGCCGGGCGAGATCACATCCGGCCACTCCGCCTCCTGAATCAGATGGGTGGCAGCCGGGAAGGTGACCTCTTCGCGGCCCTGCTCGTCCACCATGACCACACCGCCGGCATGGTCAAAATCGCCATGGGTCAGGATCACCAGATCAATATCCTGACGGCCGAGCCCTAAAGACGCAAGCTGAGAGAGCAGGCTCCACGGGCTGGTCACCTTAAAGATGGCCTGCTGTTTTGGGGTAAGTTTGTTGCCAAGACCGGTGTCAACAAGGATATTCATCCCTGGCGTTTTGATCAGAAGCGGATCGTTGCCCAGGGGAATGGTATTGTCCGTAGCGGCCGGGACCTTCTTCTGCCAGAGCGATTTGGGCACAGGACCGAACATCGTTCCCCCATCCAGACGGAAATCGCCGCCGCTGAGCCAGTAGAGTTCGGTTGCGCCAATGCGCAGAGGAATTACGGACATCTTTCTGCTCCGGAAAAATTCACCTATCGATATTTGGTCTCAAGAGGCGCGGGAACAGGATTTGAAGGTTGCGCCTGAGCAGGGGTAACTGCCGATTCCGGCGCAGGCGCAGCAGGGATCGCCGGTTCAGACCCCGGAACCGGCGCGGGCGCAGGATGGGGGATTGCTCTCTGGGCAGGTTCAGGGGGAATCACAGTCGCTGGTGGGTTGGCAACGGGCTCTGCCGTCGGAACAGGCGCAGAAGCTGGAGCCACTCCCGGTACGGCAACAGGAGCCGCCAGGGGCACCGACGGAGGCTGGGGCGGTTCCGGAACGACTGTTGGCTGAGGAGGCAGCGTCTCACTGCTCACAGGAACAGGTGCAGGCCCAGGAGACCTTTTCTGGAGAAAATGCACGGCATCCCCGCAGTAATCGGTAAAAACACCGTCAACACCGACCTTGAAATAAAATAATTCCAATAATGCCTCAAAACTGGCAGCATAGGACGGCAGCGATTCTTTTTCCCGACGGAAGGTATAGGCATGGACCACCATACCCAGGCTGTGGGCGTCACTGATCAGTTCCGGACGCAGGAGATTCCCGGCCCCATCAACCAGCATGGACTTATCCATGCCAATCCCGGAGACAGAGGCCGACAGAGTACGCAGCCCTGACTTACTGTTGATCCAGTCATAATTATAATTGACCCACTCCCCCCATTGCAGGGACTTGGTCTCATGGCCATTATTGTCATCAATCAGCTGAATCAGTTTCAGCTCCATCTGCAGTCCCGGCATCAGCTCATCATGGATGCGCTTGAGTTCATCCGGATCAAAACACTGGAGATATATCTTGTCTTCTTTGCTTTTAAAGCCATACTCACGCAGGATCTTGAGCACGGCCCTGGAGATATCCTTGCCTTCCTTGCGATGCAGCCAGGGCTGTTTGATCTCGGGATAAATACCAATGTCCCGGCGCATGGTCTTTTCCAGCCCCCGGATCAGCTCCAGCTCTTCCCTGAAGGTCGGAACGGTCAGTTGCAGGTTTTTGTTGGTATCGGGGAACCGGCCACTGTTGGGGTAGGGCTCTTTCAGATGCAGTTGTTTGATCTCGGCCAGGGTAAAATCAAGGGCATAAAACTTTCCATCCTCACGATTGCGGCCCGGAAAAAGCTCGGCCACATTGGTGACCCTATCGAGAGTGGGATCATGAAGCACAATCACCTGATCATCTTTGGTCATGACCAGGTCCTGCTCGATGTAATCACTGCCCATGGCCACTGCCAGGGCCACAGACGGCAGGTTATGTTCCATCAGATAGCCGGACGCGGCCCGGTGGGCAATGACAATCTTATCGCCAGCCTGCGCAAAAACGGCCATAACGGTCAACAATAGAAAAATCCATCCACTTGATTTTATAATGAAAATTTTATAATCCACTCAGTTCACCATACGCCGTCGTTTAAAAAGAACCGTAACATTGCAATGCCGTGCTCGGCAGTCGCTCTTCACACCCCAAGACCGCTGCCTTCTCTATCCTAAGCCGCTGTAAAAAATAACATGGCTATCTAGTTGTTTGAAGCGGCATTAGGAGCCGTAACGAAATAGACATAAATGGCCATGTTATTTCGTAACGGCTCCTAAAACTTCAAATAGGTATAGTCCGCCAGGCAGTTTTCATAGAAATCCACCAACCTTACCCCTTCACGGGGCTGAATCTTGCCCTGATGCACCTGCTGATCAATCTCTTTTTTAATGGTCCTGGCCATAAGCTCCGGATTGTACTGCATGGTGGTCAATACCTGCTGGGCGGAAGTCCCCTTGATCATCTCTTCAATATAAAAATCATTGGGATCGTCATCATCACAGTAGATATGCACCTCATTAAGCCGGCCAAAGAGATTATGCATATCGCCCATCACGTCCTGATACGCCCCGGTGAGAAACAGGCCAATATAATATTCTTCATCCGGTCGGAGGGTGTGGAGGAGCAGGGTCTTGTCAAAACCGGTCTTGGCGATAAAACGGTCAATCTTGCCGTCGGAATCGCAGGTGATATCGACCAGCGAACAGCTCACATCCGGCTGTTCGTCAAGACGCGTCACCGGCATGATGGGCAGGAGTTGTTTGATGGCCCAACTGTCGGCTGCCGACTGAAAGATCGAGAAGTTACAGAGGTATTGGCTGGCCTGCAGTTCACCGAGCCGTTGCAGTTCTTCGGGGATAAAGGATTGAACTGCTGCAATTTTCTGGATACGGGCCAGGGTATTCCAGTACAGGGTCTCGATCTTGGCCCGTTCGCCCATGGAGATAACCCCAAAACGGAAGGCGCTGATGGCATCATCCTTGCACTGCTGGATATCGTTGAATATCTCCTGGTAATTGTTTGCATTCAGATCATGGGCGGAGGCTCGCATGGTGGAGACCAGATTGTGCTCTCCTGATTCCCGCTCGGTACTGAGGGTATTGCTGGTCTGATGAATATTATCAATTACATTGGTGATTACACAGGAATGATGGGCGGTCACGAAACGGCCGCTCTCACTGACAATGTGGGGATGGGCAACGCCTGCCTGGTCGCAGATATACTGGAGGCCATCAATGATATCAAAGGCATACTCCTCCAGATGGTAGTTCCTGGAGGACTCACTGGCGGAACGGGAACCGTCATAATCAATGCCCAGCCCGCCGCCGACATCAAAATATTCAAGGGGCAGCCCCAAGTCAACCAGGTCAACAAAGATGCGGCCCGCCTCGGTGATGGCTTCCTTGATAAAGCGGATATCCGGGATCTGGCTGCCCACATGAAAGTGCAGGAGCTTCAGGCAGTGGGTCATCCCCTGCTCTCGCAGCAGCGCCACCCCGCTCAGGATCTCGCTGCAGGTGAGACCAAATTTGGCCCTCTCGCCGCTGGCACTGGCCCAGCGGCCAGTACCATGCGCCGCCAGTTTGGCGCGGAACCCGATCAGCGGCTCGACCCCCAACTCCTTGGCCATCCTGATAATCAGGGAGAGCTCCGCGAACCGTTCAACCACAATAATGATCTTGCGGTCCAGTTTACGGCCGAGCAGGGCCAGCCGGATATAATCCTCATCCTTGTAGCCGTTGAGTATGGTCAGGGCATTGTGGTTATCGTTCAGGGCGAGTGCCGCCAGTAGTTCCGGTTTGGAGCCGGCCTCCAGGCCGTAATCAAAGGGCCGGCCAGCGTCAATGATCTCTTCGACCACCTCCCGCATCTGATTGACCTTAACCGGGTAAACCCCAAGAAATTGTCCCTGGTATTCACATTCGTCGATAACCGCTCGGAAGGTGGTGTTCAGCAGGCGCACCTGGGAGCGGAGGATATCATGGAAGCGGATAACAGCGGGAAAGGAGATCTTCAGATTCTTGATCTCCTCAATGACCTCAAGAAAGTCAATGGTGGGACCATCTTCCCGTTTTTCCGGCAGGACGCAAAGGTGCCCTTTGCTGTTCACTGAAAAATAGCCGTTCCCCCAATGCCGGACATGGTAGCGTTCACAGTTTTCCGTGGCTATTTCCACAGGATCAATGGTCATTTCATCCACCCCGGTGAAAGGCAAGGATCAGTTCCCTCACGACCTTCGTGGCAAAGACATCACTGTTGCCGCTGCTGTCTACCGGCGGGGACAGTTCCACCACGTCGGCCGCCACCATGTTTTTATGACGCAGGGCCTGGACGATCCTGACAAAGGAGAAAAAATCCTGGCCGCCCGGTTCCGGGGTGCCGGTTCCCGGAAGAAAGGCGGGGTCAAAGTAATCAAGATCGAGGGTGAGATAGATGGGGCGCTGGGCAGGCAGCCCTTCAATAAAGGCGACAAAGGCGTCAAGGCTTGGCGCCAGGGTGTGATTTTCACGCATCCAGGCGTATTCGTCCCTGGTCCCGGAACGGATGCCGAACTGGTACAATTGATGGCCGGGGCCGAAATGCTCCAGACACCTTCTGATGATCGAGGCGTGGGAATAATGATAGCCCTGATATTCATCCCGCAGATCGGCATGGGCGTCGAGATGCAGAAGCACCAGATCAGGAAAGGCCTGCAGATACCTGGCGATAAAGGAATAGGAGATGGAGTGCTCTCCACCGAGGGTCAGGAATTTAATCCCGTCACCGGCAAAATCAAGAGAACCGGCCAGCTCGGTGAACCGTTCATGGGCCGCGAGATAATCCTGATGGGCATCGCCGGTCTGCTGGACAATCAAGTTACCCAGATCATAAAAGGGCGTGGTTTCGTCCAGATCAAGATCCAGATACGGCGAATAACTCTCAATATCCGAGGCCACCATGCGGATGGCATCCGGGGCAATGGCCGTGCCCTTGCGAAAACAGGCAGTACCGTCAAAGCCGAATCCGATCATGTTCAGGCTGTGTGGTTGCAGCTGAGAAGCAGGCCGGGCGGTTCGATACAAACGCTTGGGTGGCTGCAATAAAGGTTGAGTCATTGGACACCTCGTATTGGTTGATTTGAAAAAAAGAAAAAGCCCTGTTTTCTTTACTTTTTTCTTCTTTCAACTGGTTTGCCTCGGCAATCCTTGAGATGCTTATTCCAATTTGCATTCAAGCCGGCACCTTCGTCGGCTGCACTGCGCGGCTCCTCACCGTACTACCCCGTACTGCTTCGTCGCCGCTCGCTTGCCTTCTCGGTATCAGCTTGAATGCTTTTTGGAATTACTCCTTATAACGTCCTGGTTTCAATAGGGGTATAAGGCCGCAGGCAAGGTCCGACATAATTGGCGCTGGGCCTGATCAAGCGGTTATTACGCCATTGCTCAAGGATATGGGCAGTCCAGCCCACCGCCCGGCTCATGGCAAAGATAGGGGTAAAAAGCTCGGTTGGAATCCCCATGGCCCGATAGAGGGTACCGGTATAAAAATCCACATTGGGGAAGACCTTGGAATTGGCCAGCATCGTCTTTTCAACAACCTGAGCGATCTCATAAAAGCGAGTATCTCCTGCCTTACGGGTTATCTGCTCGGCATATTCCCTCATGATGCCGACCCGAGGGTCTTCACATTTATAAACACGATGGCCAAACCCCGGAATCTTGCCCTTGGCAGCTAGACGATTCAAAATCCACGACTCTGCTTTCTCCGGCGCACCAATGGTCTCAAACATCTCCATCACATCCGCATTTGCCCCGCCGTGCAACGGGCCTTTCAACGCCCCGATAGCACTGGTCATTGCCGAATAGATATCAGACATGGTGGCGGCGGTGACCCGGGCGGCAAAGGTTGAGGCATTCAATTCATGATCAGCATGAAGGATAAGGGCGACATCAAGGGCGCGGACGATATCGGAGTCAGGCTCTTTTCCCTGCAGGGTATACAAAAAATTATAGGCAATGCCATGATTGGGAATAGGGGCAATAGGCTCCTGCCCATCTTTTAACCGCTGATGGGCGGCAATAATCAGGGGGATCCGTTCCGTCAACCGCTGGGCCTTGCGCAACGAGGCATCCAGCAGGGTGTTCCCGCTGTCGGGATCCCAATGGCCCAAAGAAGAAACAGCGGTGCGCAGGACCTCCATGGAGGAAGCAGTGCGGGGAAACATCCGCAGGATCATGGTCGTTTCAACCGGCAGCAGCATACCGCCGGTGAACCCATCGAGAAAGGCCTGAAACTCAGTGAGGCCGGGCAATCTGCCATACCAGAGCAGATACGCCACTTCTTCAAAGGTGGAGTTTCGGGCCAGATCAAGGGCATCATAACCACGATAGATCAGGCGCCCTTCCTTGCCATCAATAAAACAGATCGCTGAGTTACAGGCGATAATATCGGCCAGACCTTGTTCTTTATCTTTAGTGGTTACTTTCTGGCAAGCGGGTGTTGTCATAGGGTTACTCCTGATGAGAGTATCATATTTGTGAAAGGCAGAGGTTCTCTGGTCATATTGAACAAGTCGAATGTAACAGGAAAATCAGGGGAACGAAATAAAAAATTTGCGCCTGACGGCAGGGTTATGAGGCGCCCGGGCAATCGCCGGTATTCGCAAGCCTGACTGGACCACACCGGATTTCATTTTTATATCGTTTTTATTTAAAGATAAATTACGATATATAAAAGGAACAAATCGCGCCGGGACTTCTTGCCTTCATCCGCTCCACGCTTTAGCGACCCCTTGACAAAAAGACCGGCAAGCCAGCAACCATCTTCGCACAGGGTAACATATGCACCCCATCCCTCTTGTCATCGTCGCATTTGGCACAACGGCTAAGGCCCTGGCCAGTTATGAGCATCTGGACACCCGATTCAAGAATCGTTTCCCTGGCCATGAAATTTTCTGGGCCTATTCATCACGCCTGGTCAAAGACAGGGGTGCCGGACAGCCACAGAAGACGATTTTCAGTCCCCATGAAATACTGGAGACCTTGTATCGCCGGCACTATTCGTGGGCAGTCGTTCAATCACTCCACCTCCTCGGCGGCCATGAATTCAGCCGTTTAGTGGAAGAAACGAAACAAACCCCCCTCCGCACCTCCATCGGCCTGCCCCTGCTCAGTGCCCCAGAAGATTATCTGGCCCTTTGCGCCGGCTTGTCGCCTTTAATCAACACCCATCCTGATCAGGCTATCCTTCTGGTGGGACATGGTACGGATCATCCTGCCTGGTGTGCCTACCCGGCCCTGCAATATTTTATGCGCAGGCAATTTGGGCCGCGGATTTTTGTTGGCGTGATTGAAGAAGGATGTCCGTCAAGCACCGAAGTCATCGCCGAGATTACGGCTGCCGGCTACAAAAAAGTTTGCATCCTTCCCCTGCTGCTCGTAGCAGGCATGCATTTTCATCGGGATCTGGCTGGAGATCACCGTAATTCATGGATGAGCTTGCTGGCTCAGGCAGATATCAGTGTGGAAATTATTGAGCAGGGAATCGGGATGCTGCCAGCCATCAGTGAAATGTTCTGCCAACATATAGAAGAAGCCTTGGCGATAATCCCTGAGAGTAAAGAATAACACCATTTGTGACAAAATAATTTCATTGCCTGGCTGTCAAACACAGCATAAAGAGCCGGAAAGTCCAAAAATTACGGGGAAAAGATACCGCATAAAATGATGGCCCATTCACTTGACAAACTAAAAAGCCTATAGTATTAAAGCGAAATCAATTTTTAGTTCAGAAACGGTGAAAACCAATAAACAATATTTTTGTAAGGAGGGTAACATGCCTACATTAGAACACAATGGATCTACTTTTGAGGTAGATGAAGATGGATTCCTGCTCAACTCCAAAACATTCAATCCAGATTGGGTTGATTATGTAAAAAGTGTTGAGGGTATTGGCGAGATGACCGAAGAGCACAACAAAGTAATCAGCGCTCTCCAGGAATACTATGTTAAAAATGGTATTGCCCCAATGGTCCGTATCCTTTCCAAGACCACTGGCTTCCCATTGAAAAGAATTTATGAGCTGTTCCCATCCGGTCCTGGTAAAGGAGCCTGTAAAATGGCTGGCCTGCCAAAACCAACCGGTTGCGTATAATCCAACTGTTTGATTTGTTTGCCTCTTAAAAGGGGGAGATACCTTCTTGGTATCTCCCCCTTTTTTTTTAAAAAAATGTTGTGCCTTGCAAAAGAGTTTGATTGTAGAGATAATGAAACGTTTCCAATGTAGTACTCATCAAGTATTGGTCTGCGTGTCATCATCTCCGGGAGAAACAATCCATGAACTTCTGCGCCAGAATCCTGTTCGTATTCCTGCTCACCTGTTGTTTCCCTGATCTTTCTCGCGCTGAACATCCCGCCAAGATCCCTCCCCCTTTAACCCCCTGGGTTGAATGGGTTCTCCATGGTCATGAAGCAGAACTGCTGTGTCCACCTTCCTTTAATGACTCGTCGGCTCTGCATTGCGACTGGCCATCGCAGCTTGATATCAATGTGACCGAGTCAGCCGGCTCATTCCGGCAACAATGGCTGGTGCAGGATGAACGGTGGTTACAGCTGCCAGGGGATACGGAACATTGGCCAATGGATGTCAAGGTGAATGGGCAAACAGCCCTGGTCATGAACCGGGAGGGCGTGCCCGAGATACGAATGAAGGGCGGCGCCTGCGAAATCACCGGTCGCTTCCAGTGGTCAGCGATTCCTGAATATCTCACCATCCCGCCCCATACCGGCCTTGTGTCCCTGGCTGTAAACAAGCAGCCGATCGATTTTCCCAATCTCGACCGCACCAGCCGACTCTGGTTGCAGAGCTCAAGGACGCAGACGGAGAAAATTGAAAACAGCCTGAGCCTGCAAGCCTTTCGACTCCTTGAGGATACGATTCCCGCCCAGATAACAACATTACTCAAGCTGGATATTGGTGGGACCGCCCGGGAAGTGGTGCTGGGGCCGGCCTTTGTTACCGGACAGACCATCCCGCTGGCCCTGACCAGCGATCTTCCGGCACGGCTCGAACAAGATGGCCGGATACGGGTCCAGGTCCGGCCCGGACAATGGACGATTAAGCTCATCACCAGACAGATTGGCCCGCTGGCAACATATCAATGGAACCGGTCTGATGACCCGTTCTGGCCCACGGAAGAGATCCTCTCCTTCCAGGCACATCCTGATCTGCGCACCGTCGAGATTGCAGGCGTTGCCGCCCTTGACCCGACGCAGACCTCCATGCCTGAAGAATGGCGAAGCTTTCCCGCTTACCGAATACCTGCCGGTGAGACCATGCAGCTCAAGGAGACCAGACGCGGCGCCGCCCAGCCTTCTCCTGATCAGTTAAGCCTGCAACGCGATCTCTGGCTGCGTTTTGACGGCTCCGGCTACACGATCCAGGACAAGATCAGCGGCCAGAAAAATAATGACTGGCGACTGGAGATGGCCCCTCCTCTTGAGCTTGGCCGGGTGGTGGTCAATAACAGGGAGCAGTTCATCACCAAAAAAGCGGGCAGCGACAAGGCCGGTATCGAAGTACGGGAAGGGCAACTGCAACTGACGGCCGACAGCAGCTATCTGCGCCGGATCGCCACCATCTCCACCCTACCGGCAACCGGCTGGGATCATGATTTCCAAAAAGTAAATGCCACCCTCCACCTGCCGCCCGGATGGAAGTTATTAAATGCCACCGGTATCGATTCCATTGCCAACACCTGGATTGCCCGCTGGAGCCTGCTCGATTTTTTTCTGGTCATCATCTTTACCCTGGCAGTGGCCAGACTCTATTCCCGGCCGCCCTTGACCATCATCGCCTTTCTCTCCTATACGCTCAGCTATCACGAATCAGGGGCGCCACGATGGGTCTGGCTGGCAATCCTGGTGGGTGTGGCACTCTTGCGCTACCTGCCGGCCGGGAAATTCAGGCAGATCATCAAGGGATATCAGGCGCTCACCATCCTGACGCTGATCATCATTGTCATCCCCTTTACGATCAATCAGCTCCGGGTGGGGATCTACCCGCAACTTGAAAAACCCTGGCAATCGATGAGTGCCTTCACTGAACGAAGGCAAGAACCACAGGCTGTGGCCCCAGCCCCGGCAGAGAAAGCCCTGGCCCGAAACGCTGCAGTCATGGACTCAGCCGCAGACAAGATGTCGCAGCTGGCCGAAATCGCCACGGGCAGTGTCGCACCGGCAACGAAGTTAAAGGGCAGCCTGGCCGCGCCAGTGGCGAGTTTACCCTATCAGAGTCAGGTCCCGCAGTATGATCCGAAGATGATTCAGCAGACCGGCCCAGGGCTGCCAACCTGGCAATGGAACCAGGTTGCCATGAGCTGGTCGGGCCCTGTGCAGCGTGATCAGCAGATAAGTTTTACCCTGATCGGACCAAAAACCAATCTGGCACTGGCCTTCACCCGTATTCTCCTGATGGGCCTGCTGGCTCTGGGAATGTTGAATATCGCCTGTCAGCGCGGCAAAGGCTGGGTCTTGCCAGACTGGAAGAGCTTATTTCTGCTTCCCCTCCTGCTTTTATTGTCAGGATTCCTGGCTAGCCCTGCCTCCTGTCAGGCAGACGAGATTCCTTCTCCCGAGATGTTTGAACAGCTCCGCGCCCGACTCCTGGAAAAAGCGGACTGCTTTCCCGACTGTGCCGCTCTCACCGACATGACCGTGGCCATCAATTCGACAACCCTCGATGTGACCATGAATGTGGACAGCCAGATTGATGGGGCCATTCCCCTGCCCGGCAATGGCGATCACTGGCTGCCGCAACAGGTCCGTATTGATAACAAGGCCGCGCCCGGACTCTTGAGAAGCGAGAGGCAACTCTGGATTCTGGTGCCTGCCGGCCGCCATCAGATCCAGATGCAAGGCAAGATCCCTCAGCAAAATACCCTCCAACTTCCACTGCCCCTCCACCCTCACCATATCACAACCGATGCCCAAGGCTGGGTGGTAGAAGGAATTAATAAGGGGATCGCCGACAATCAACTCCAGTTCAAACGGATAGTTGACAAGCAGGACAGTGCGACCCAGGTCCTGGAGACCGGGATTCTGCCACCCTTTGTCCTTATCGAACGCACCCTGCTGCTCGGTCTGACCTGGAAGGTTGAGACCAGGATCAGCCGGACAACTCCGAAGGGATCGGCAATCATTCTGGGTATCCCGCTGCTGCCGGGGGAATCGATTGTTACCGAGGGAATCCGGGTAGAAGACGGGCAGGCCAAGGTCAATCTGGACACCGAAAGCAGTGAGCTGCACTGGGAGTCTGTCTTGGAAAAAAGCGACCAGCTTATACTCAAACATGCTGACATCGATCAATGGACAGAGGTCTGGCGGGTTGATGTCAGTCCGATCTATCACATGGAGACGGCAGGGATTCCGGTTATCCTGCACAACCAAGGCTCTCGCTGGTATCCAACCTGGCATCCATGGCCCGGCGACGAGGTGAAACTGCTGATCTCACGGCCCGAGGGCATCGCCGGCCAGACCCTCACCATTGACAAAACCACACTGCAAGTGCGCCCAAGCGGGCGGGCTACCGAGAACAAACTGAACCTGTCAATCCGCAGCAGCCAGGGCGGCCAGCATACCATCATCCTGCCCGCGGCCGCGCAACTGCAGCAGGTCACCATTAACGGTACGGTGCAGCAGGTCCGTCAGGATGGCGCAAAGATCTCTTTACCAATCACCCCAGGAAAACAGGAAGTTGCCCTTGACTGGCGTGAGCCTTCCGGCCTTGGCATTCTTTATACCACACCCAAGATTGATCTCGGCACAGGCAGCGTTAACGCCGCCATTGATGTGACCCTGCCGCCGAACATATGGCCATTTTTCCTGGGCGGGCCACTCATGGGGCCAGCTATTCTGTACTGGTCAGTGCTGCTGGTCGTAGCGCTGGTGGCCTTTGTTCTCGGTAAAACGAAGCTGACCCCGCTGTGTTTTTATCAGCTTTTCCTGCTTGGCATCGGCATGAGCATGAGCAACCTCTTCGGGTGTCTGTTGGTAGTGGGCTGGCTCATCGCCTTGCATTTCCGGGAAACAATGCAAGCGGAGAGGGGAAGAAGCGCCTTTAATCTGATCCAGACCGGCCTCGGGGCGCTGACCGTACTGGCCCTGATGGCCCTGGTCTGGGCAATCAGCCGGGGACTGTTGGGACACCCCGACATGAATATTATCGGCAACGGCTCCAACAGCACGATACTCCACTGGTATCAGGATGTCAGCGGTCAGCATCTGCCGCAGGCATGGCTGGTATCCATCCCCATGTTCGCGTACAGACTGGCGATGCTGGTCTGGGCCCTGTGGATCTCCTTTACCCTGCTCGGACTGCTGAAATGGGGCTGGAAAATCGTCAGCGAGCCGATGCTCTGGGACAATACCCCGAAAAAGAAAGCTGAAGACAAAAAAGAGAAATCTGTTCAGACGTGATCCGGCTGGGGATTATTCCGGCTGTTGCGGTGGCGCAGCCATTTATAGCCTTCATGGCTCAGAAAAAGCGCCACCGGAAAAGGCAGTAATATCCAGAGGTCGCCGAGCGGCACATGGGCGGTATGAAACACCTTCTGTACCGCCGCTACGTTGAGGATGATCCAGACCCACAGCAGATTGACCGCCGTGGCTACCACCATCAGACGATTGGAAAAAATCCCGAGGCTGAAGACAGAAAATTCCCAGCTCCGCATAGTCCAGCCATTGAGCATCTGGCAGGAAATCACGCCCAGCAGGGTCATGGTCATGGCCTGCCGGTGCAGTAGCGGATCGGCCAGGGTGACGGTGCCGTATTGCCAGCCATGCAGGAGCAGAAAGGAAAGGAAAGCGGCCATGGCCGCCGTGGCCTCGATAAGCCCCAGAAAGAAATAGCCCCGCAGAAAAACTTCCCGGTCGAGGATCTTTTCTTTTCTGCTCACCGGCGGCCGGTTCATGATGTTCTTTTCCGGCCTTTCGCTGCCCAGCGCCAGGCCAGGAAGCATGTCCGAGCCGAGATCAATGGAGATGATCTGGATCACCGACAGCGGCATCGGAATTTTCAGAAAGAATTGCAGGATATAAGGCACAAGCTCCGGCGCATTGTGGGAGAGGATGTAGGTGACAAATTTTTTGACGTTGAAATAGACGGTCCGGCCTTCCTCAATGGCGATGACGATGGAGGAGAAGTTGTCATCAAGCAGGACCATGTCCGCTGCCTCCTTGGCGACCTCGGAGCCGGAGAGGCCCATGGCGATGCCGATGTCCGCTTTTTTAAGGGCGGGCGCATCGTTGACCCCATCGCCGGTCATGGCCACCACCTCACCTGCGTTCTGCAGGGCCGTGGCGATGCGCAATTTCTGACTGCTGGCCATGCGGGCAAAGAGGACGGTTTCTTTGGCAAGTATTTCCTCCAGCTGGTCATCACCCATGTCTTCCAGCTCCGGGCCGGTGATAACCCGGTCGAAGTCCATACCGATCTGCCTGGCAATGGCTTCGGCGGTACTGGGATTGTCACCGGTGATCATCATGACCCGGATACCTGCAGCCTTGCAAGTTGCCACGGCCTCGGACACGCCCTGGCGAGGCAGATCCATGATAGCGGCAAGGCCCAGCAGGGTCAGGCCTTCCTCGTCCGCCTTGTCGTTACGGGCGATCACCAGCACCCGCAGGGCCTGGCTCTCAAATTCCTTGGCTTGGGCAAGGATGGCCTCCCTTGCCGTATCGGTGAAGGGCTGCACCGAGTCATTATTGGCCAGGTAAAAAGTGCATTTGGGCAATAGCGCCTCCACCGCGCCTTTGGCAAAGAGCCAGGTTTTATCTCCCTCCTGAAAGATGCTGGACATCATCTTGCGCTCGCTGGTGAAGATGAACTCCTGCACCTTTTTCATCTCCGGGGCCTTAATCCCCTTTTTGCGGGCCGCAGCCACCAGGGCCAGTTCGGTGGGGTCACCATGCAGACCTTCCTCGTCGATGCTCGCCCGGCAGTTGAGGAGACCGGCGGTGAGCAGGGCGGCAAGGCGATTCTCGGTGCTTTCATTCTGCTGGTCAAAAGAAAATTCGCCCGGCTCTCGATACCCTTCTCCTGAAATATTGACCTCTTCACCACCCGCCAGCCAGAGCAGCTTGACGGTCATCTCGTTTCTGGTCAGGGTGCCGGTTTTGTCCGTGCAGATGACGGTGACACTGCCCAGGGTTTCCACCGAGTCGAGGTTCTTGATCAGGGCGTTGCGCCGGGCCATGCGCTGGCTGGCCAGGGACAATGACAAGGCAATGGTCGGCAGCAATCCTTCCGGCACATTGGCGACAATGAGGGCAATGGCAAAGGTTGAGGCGAGCACAACCCCCTTACCGGAGAAGAGACCAAGGGCAAAAAAGAAGCAGCCCATGAGCAGGGCAATGAGCGTGAGGATGCGGGTAATGTGGATGATCTCCCGCTGCATGGGGGTGATGGCCTTGCGTACATTTTTGGTGAGACTGGCGATCTTGCCGAACTCCGTGGCATTGCCCGTGGCGCTGGCCACGGCGACCGCACTGCCGGAAAGAACGGTAGTCCCGGCAAAGACCATGTTTTTTGCATCCAGAGGACGTTTCGTCTCGCCCGGCATAAGATCGCGGGCCACGGGTGCCGATTCGCCGTTGAGCGAGGAGAGATTGAGATAGAACGAATTTGCCTCAAGGAGAATCCCGTCCGCCGCCACCTTGTCCCCCTCTTCCAGAAGCATGATGTCGCCGGGGACGATCTCGCCGGCCGTGGTTGCAACAAGCTTTCCATCCCGGCGCAGGGAAACCTTGGTGGGCATCAGCTTGAGCAGCTCCTCCATAGCCTTGTCCGCCCGATATTCCTGCCAGAAGGTAAAGGTGGCGTTGACGATCACCGCCACGAGGATAGCATAGCCCAGGATATCGCTGCCCTCGTCCGGCGCATAATGATCGGCGACAAAGGAGAGGAGGGCGGCCACTTCCAGCAGAATGGCGAAAAAATTGCTGTACTGGCCCAGATAGGCAAGGAGATAGTTTTTTTTCGCTGCGGTTGCCAGTTCGTTAGGACCAAACTCCTTGAGCCGTCGGGCCACCTGATCGGAGCCCAGGCCGTTTTCCGAGGTTTTCAGCCGCTGAAGCAGGGCCTGGTGGTCAAGGTCAAAAAGTTGCTGCGTCATTTTTTGTCCCTGGCATAGAAGGCGATGGTATTCACCGGCGTGTGCCAAAAGAGTCTTTCCATGGGGTTTTCCCGGAAGAATCCGGAAAACTGGGAAAGCCGCCTGCCGCCGATGATCATGAGTTGGAAATCATGGCGGGCCAGGTGGTGGAGGATCTGGTCCACTTCCCTGCCGGTCAGGGCGTGCTTGATGGTAAAGGGGATATCCAGAAGTTGCAGAGTGTTGGCATAGTGGCTCAGGCGGGTGTTGATCTTCTGGAACAGCATTCTGGCGGTGTGGATATCTATGGCGGCCAGCCTGCCCCTGCCCGTGGGATGAATGCTGTATATCTCCGTTGCGGCAGCAAAGGCCTTGGCCAGGGAGCTGAAAAAGGCGAATTTTTGTGCCGACAGCCGGTCTTCCCGGATGGGGAGCAGGATGTTTTCGGTTACGAAAACCGCGTTCACATGGGCAACCCGGATCACGGCCAGATTGGCGGGCAGGGATAACCGACTCAGTTTTTCGCTGAGCGAGTTCTGGAAAAACCGTTTTTGCGTCCTGAGTCTGGTGCTGCAGAAAAGGGTATCGGTTCTGGTTTCGGCAAGATATTTTCGGATGGCTGCGACCGGTTCCCCGGTCAGAAAGACCCGTTCGGTCTTCACCTTGTAATGAACGGCCGCCTCTTCGGCTATGGCCATGCTCAGTTCCACCTCCTCCCGACGGTCGGAAGGGTTGAGCACATGAAGCAGGCAGAGGGTGTAGTCAAAAAGGGCAGCGTAGCGCAGGGCATAGAGCGCCGCGACATCTGAGGAAACAAGACCGTTCATCGCGGCAATGACTTTCATGGACGGATCCCTCCTGGTTGTGGTTGGGGGGGAACATTTCGTGACGCTTTTCCTAAATTTAGGAGCCGTTACGAAATAACATGGTCATTTATATCTATTTCGTTACGGCTCCTTATGCTGCTTCAAACAACTAAATAGCCATGTTATTTTTTTACAGCGGCTTGGCAAGCCTCGGCAATATGCATCGCCGCCTTGATGCCATTGGTGCCACTGGAGATAATGCCGCCGGCATAACCACTGCCTTCACCAACCAGGTACAAATTGGCAAAACCGCTGCACAAACCGCTGGCCTCCCGCAGAACCTGGATGGGAGAGGAAGTCTTGCTCTCCAGACCCATGATGATTCCGGTCTCAAAGCCTTTTATCTTCCGGCAGAACTCCTTCAACCCTTCCCGGATCGAACCGCTGACCTCCGACGGTAAGAGATTCCACAAGGGTGCGGCGATCAACCCCAGAGGATAACTGGACTCGGCAATTTTTGTTGACTGCTGGCAGGAAATAAAATCGGCAATCCGGCAGAAGGGGGCCTGATAGCCATTACCGTAACGGAAAAATTCCTGTTCGAGGGCGCCCAGCCAGTCAAGAGATTCGAGGGCAGTCACCTCACGTCCCAGAAGATGATGGAGATTGACCCCGGCCACACAGGCGGCATTGGCAAATTGGCCATCCCGCTGATAGAGGCTCATGCCATTGACAATATTGGTATCGGCATAGGCGGTGGCCGGAACCACCACCCCGCCGGGACACATGCAGAAGGTGTACACCGGCAGCTTGCCATCGCCCTTGGAGGTCAGACGATACTCCGCCGCCTTCACCCCCGGCAGCTCTTCTCGCCCCCATTGGGCACGATTGATAAGGGTCTGCGGATGTTCCACTCGGCAGCCAATGGCAAAATTCTTCGGCCGGAAACCCACCCCCTTGGCGATCAGCATGCGATAGGTTTCATGGGCGGAGTGACCCGGGGCGATAATATAATAATCCGCCTCAATGGCGCCCTGATCGGTCATGGCGCAGACAACCCGGCCGTCTTGCACCTCCAGACCGGTCAGCATGGTCTCAAAACGCATGGTGCCGCCAATCCTGACAAATTCCTCCCGCAAATTCCTGACAATCTTCTTCAGATTATCACTGCCCAGATGCGGGTGGGCCAGATAGCGTATTTCCGGCGGCGCGCCTGCCTGGATATAGCTTTCGAGGATAAACGCCTTTTCCAGGGAGATGTTTTTCGTTCGCGAAGTCAGCTTGCCATCGGAAAATGTCCCGGCCCCGCCCTCACCAAAGGCATAATTACCGATGGGATCAAAGACTCCGCCTTGTTCAAAGGCCCTGATCCGCTCTTCCCGCTTTTGGACCTCTGCCCCGCGTTCAATCAGGGTCGTCTCAAAACCAGCCTCCTGCAGGACAAAGGCCGAGAAAAAACCGGCTGGCCCGCTGCCCACGACCAGGGCTTTTTCTTTTCTCTTGCAGTAGGGGATTTCTAACCGCGGAAGGGCTATCGGCGCCTCTCCCTGAATCTCAGGAGAGATAAGCAAGAGCTGCGCCAACCAATGGATGTTCCCTTTTTTCCTGGCATCCAGACTTTTATGAAGCACCTGAACGGAAAAGTCCCGCAGGCCCTCGGTCTTGGCCACTTGGGCATACAATTGCTCTTCTGAATAATCAGGAGGCAGCTTTACCGTGATCTCTTTATAACCCATTTTCGTAAGTCATCAGCAAACGCAAGAGACGTGCGCCACGAACTTCCTGCACCGAAAAGCCAGCTCTGCCAAAATGCCCGACCTATTTTGCAAGAATTTTTTTGATGCGATCATAACTGTGCAAGATCTCCTTACCCACTAATTTAACGGCAGTTCCCAAATCTTTCATGCTCTCACCGCTCTCACGGGCCAGTGCCGGGGTCTTGGCCTTCATCTGTTCCCACTTTTTCTCTGCCACCGCCCATTCATCTTTGGCTTCGGCCTTGGCCAGGTGCATCTTCAATAAAAGTTCATCCCGCTGCTGCGCTACTTTTTGCACAAAGGTTTCGATGTCTTTCTGTTCCATGCTGGTTTCTCCTTTTGTTGTGTGATTCAAGATCAGATACCGCTCAACCCAAACAAACAGGAACGTAGTCTCCCTCTAAGAGTTATACGGCATAGAAGAGACAAGTCAAGAAATTCTCTTGGCGGGAAGGCTGGAGGCATTTAGGCTGAAGACTGAAGACGATCAAAAATTCCAGCATTGGGTATGATCACACATTATTACCCATTTTGTGTTCCTAACAGCCTTCAATCTTCAACCTAAATACCTGCATCATTCCAAACAACAGAAGGAAAATGCACAATGAAAGGGGATCAATGATTGCAAAGGACTGAGAAAGGGAATAGACTTCTAGAAATCCTGGAAATCAGGACTTTCATTGCATGGGACGGCTTGACCGTTCGATAAACTCACGGACACCGGCAATCTCAAATTTCCTTGAGTTTCAACCTGTTGTTGCATCAGCCGCTGACAACCTTTCCCAGACTATAACCCTTGAAAACAATACCCTTCCCTGTGCCTTCTGACCTTCCAGCGATCCAGTGTGAGCGGCTCTCTTTTTCCTATGGAGACGTCCCCATCCTCACCAATGTTTCCTTTTCCATCCAGAAACTGGACGCCGTCGCCCTGGTTGGTCCCAATGGCGGCGGCAAATCGACCCTGCTCAAGCTGATTCTGGGACTGCTCACCCCGCAGAGCGGCACCATTCAAGTCTTAGGCACCACCCCGCAACAGGCACGAAAAAAGATCGGCTATATGCCGCAGTACCTGCAGTACGATCCCTCTTTCCCGGTCTCAGTCATGGATGTGGTGCTCATGGGTCGGGCCGGTTCCACCGGACTCGGACGCTATGGCAAGGAAGATCGGCGGGTTGCCATGCAGGCCATGGTCGAACTGGCCGTTGATGGCTTGGCGGCCCGCCCGTTCAACAGCCTGTCCGGTGGCCAGCGGCAGCGCATTCTCATCGCCAGGGCCCTGGCCTGCGAACCGGAGATCCTGCTTCTCGATGAACCCACCGCCAACGTCGATCCCGGCGTTGAGCTCCAGTTCTTTGAAATTCTCAAGGCGCTGGCCAACCGGGTGACGGTGCTCACGGTCTCCCATGATCTCGGCTTTGTCTCCCAGATGGTGAGCCGGGTTTTCTGTATCAATCGCCAGGTCAAGATCCATCCCACCTCCGAGTTGACCGGTGAGGTTATCCGCGAAATGTATGGCGGCGATGTGCGGATGGTCCGCCATGATCACTGCTGTTCCGAACAAGGGCACTCCCATGCTGACCTACTTTAGCGCCCTCACCGACCCCAATATGGTCTTTCTCCGCTATGCCCTTTTTGCGGGACTCCTGGCCGCCCCGGCCTTCGGCATCATCGGCACCTACGTGGTGGCAAGACGAATGACCTATCTGGCAGGGGCCATTGCCCACTGCGTGCTGGGGGGGATTGGCGCCGCCCTCTACTGCCAGGTTCATTACGGACTGGCCTGGATGACCCCGATGCTGGGCGCCATTGTCACAGCCATCGCCGCCGCCCTGGTTATTGGTCTGGTCAGCCTGCGCTCCCGCGAACGGGTGGATTCGGTGATCGGCGCCATCTGGGTGCTGGGCATGGCCGCAGGCATCATCTTTATTGCCAAAACCCCCGGCTACATTGACCCCATGAGTTATCTCTTCGGCAATATCCTGATGATCACCGGTCAGGATCTGCTGACCATTGCGGTGCTCGATGTGATCGTCATCGGCTTGGGGCTGCTGAGCTACAACCGGATGATCGCCGTCTGTTTTGACGAGGAATTTGCTCGTCTGCGCGGGATCAGGACCGAGCTCTACACCCTGCTCCTGCTCTGCCTGACCGCCCTGACGATAGTCTTGATGGTACGGGTGGTGGGGATTGTCATGGTGATCGCCCTCTTTACCCTGCCCGCCGCCACCGCCTCCCATTTCAGCACGCGGATATGGCAGATGATGCTCCTGGCCACCTTGCTTGGCCTAGCCTCGGTTGCCGGCGGCCTGTCGCTCAGCTACGGTCTCGACCTGCCCAGCGGACCGACTATCGTCATGCTGGCCGGCTTTTTCTATCTGGTCGTGATTGTCGGCAAGGGGATGAAGAACAGATTGCGGTGATTTTCTTTTTCATTCAGCAGGAATGAGAAAGACTTCAAAATGAAGAAGGAAGCCGTGGTCGAATCCCCAATTCTCATGTTAAATAAATCTTGATAGATCTCATCACTTGACATATACTATGGTATATACCAGCAAAAGAGGAGGCAGATCCATGAGTCAAGTAGCGAAACTATTCACCAATGGTCGTAGCCAGGCCGTCCGTTTACCGGCTGCCTATCGGTTCGATACGAGGGAAGTCTTTATCCGCCGGGACGCGGAAACAGGCGACGTGATTTTGTCGCGCAGACCCGCAACCTGGGATGATTTCTTCATTGCACTCAAGAGTGCCGAGGTGCCCAACGACTTTCTGGACGAGAAAGATCGCAGCCAGGGAACGCAGGATCGTGATCCCTTTGAGGGGTTTGGTAAATGAAGCGGTACATGCTGGACACCAATACGGTAAGCCACCTGCTTAAAGGGCATCCGGCCGTTGCCAGGCGCCTGGTAGCCGTACCAATGGCATCTCTTTGCATCTCGGCTATCACTGAAGGTGAATTGCTGTTTGGTCTGGCAAAACGTCCGGCTGCTAAACAGCTTCACGTTGCCGTGCGGGAGTTTCTCCGGCGCATTGATGTATTGCCATGGGACAGCGCGGCTGCCGAGCATTACGGAACTGTGCGCGCCAATATGGCGGGACAAGGTAAGGTATTATCACCACTTGACTTGTTGATCGCCACTCACGCATTAAGCGTGGACGCAGTACTCGTGACAAACGACCAGGCTATCAGCCAAATGGCTCATCTGGACATCGAAGATTGGACAGTGTAACTGACGAGTAAGAATCGAGGTTTGTCACCAGATTCCGTCCTTCCGATTCCCATTAAAACTGAAAATATCAAGGACGTCCCCTTTATGTTACCCGAATTCATTGAGATGGCGAAAGCCTTCTTCCCACTTATCTGAAAAAAGGAGAAATCGGGGTCAGACCATAATGGCGCTAGTTTAAGCGGTTTTTCTACGAGAAACAAGCTGAAAACATTGGCTAAAATTGGTATATTTACCAATGCAAAATACAATAAAAACAATGCCCCTGCTTCCAGGGTTTCAGTCACATACCCTGCGTCGTAAGCCACGTTCAGCCCAGCAGAAACTTGCCGAAAAAATAGCTCTGTTGAAGCTAAAATCTTTCAAACAGATCGGTGAGGTCTTTGAAAAGTTTATCCCCCGCACCCTCCTTAAGCAGGAGCAGGACGGAGTCATGAGTCGGCGAAGGATCTTTTCCAAGGAGAATACTTTTTGGGCATTTTTCAGTCAGGTGCTGGATGCGGACGGAGGCTGTAAGGAAGTGCTCCGTAGGCTTCAGTCCTATGTCTCCGTTAAGGGGGGTAAACTTCCTTCGTCTTCAACTGCTTCGTATTGCACGGCTCGTAAGAAGTTGGACGACCAGATGCTCTCTGAAATTTTTAAACACACGGCAGATCGGCTTGATAAAATACCAGTGTCCGGCTTGCTGAACAACCTGCTCGATGCCAAACGATATCCTGCTGAGCAAATTGCTGATCTGTATTTCAAACGGTGGGATGTTGAACTGTTCTTTCGCGACATTAAAACAACGATGGGCATGGATATATTGCGCTGCCAAACGCCAGTGATGATCCGTAAAGAAATCTTGATGCACTTTATCGCCTATAACTGTGTCAGACGATTAATGAAGCGGCAGAAGAAGCGAGTCTCGACGTTCGAATAGTGAGCTTTAAGGGCAGTATACAGGCCCTCCGCAATTGGGAGCCACACCTAAATCAGACAAATATCAGTCGGATAGAACGACACAGAATGATCTGTGATTTATATGACGCTATGACCAATACTCCGATCAGGCAACGTCCAGGGAGAAAAGAACCTCGATGCCTGAAGTGACGACCCAAAAATTACGCATTGCTGAACTTACCAAGACATGAAATAAAAGAGACCGCGCACCGGAGTACATATGAAAATCGGGGTCAGACCACTGTTTGGCTCTCAACAGAAGGACAGTAAAACCGTGACCTACCCCCAAGCCAGGAAACCGCGCCAACATCTTCACCCCAAAGTCTGACAATCATCTGGTTCCCATGCGCCCATGGGAACCAGATGAAAACCCCTTTCCTTGTGTCCCCTATTTCCTACTATTTCCTTTTATCACCGTGCCCCGCGCGACTGAACTTCCCAGCCCTTGCACGCCAGACCGACAACCTTGGGAATAGGATAGCTGCCGGTGCGATAATGAGCAATCATTCGTCGGGTCATGCCGAGTGTTTCCGCCGCTGTAGCCAGAGAAAGATGGTTTCGTTGCATCCAGGCCCCAAATTCACGCGCAGTTGGCAGCCCGGCCTGCTCACGACACAACTCATACAAGCGGTCGGCGCCCATATCAAGACCGCCGGGCCAGTCAAGCCCATGCCCCCATTCATCCCGCGTCATGCGGGCAAAAAAATCCTGCTCGATCAAAGCATCGAAGGGAGGGGACACACAAGCTGCAAGATCGGCACGCAATGTCTCGCCAGTGCTCCATTCGATTTCCACAACAAGGGGGCCAACTATACGGGCCGCAGTTATATTAGGCGGGGTCTTCATGGGTTCAACCTCCGGTATTTGTCCAGATATTCTGTTTGATTCTGCCTGATAGTATTCAACGCATCCAACAACCTCCGCGTCGGTGACACCTGCCCGGCAAGAACCTCACCGGTCGCAATCGCCACCGAGACACGGTTGCCGTCACGAAACTCAACATGGACATGGGGCACTCCGTGCTCATTGCCATTGATGCGGATGCGCCAGTCGTTCGTTGGTGTGTATGTTGTCATGCTTTCACTGTAGTGCAACCATTACACTGCGTCAAGATTCTTCCAAATCTTTTTTCCTTCCTCTTTTCCCGCTCACACCACCACTACTACTACTGCCACCTTCCCCGATTCCCGCCCTCTTCCTGCTACAAAGCAAGCCGATGATACCGGCTGATCTCTGATATCCTCTCTTCCTTCAGTCCTGCTTCTCCGGCAAACAGTGGCCAGCGTTGCACCGCATCTGCTACTTCCTTGATGATTTCCCCAGGCCTCGGCAGGCGGATACTCTTGCCTTACTGATGCAAGAGGAGTGATTCGGACGAAATGGGCAGAATTCATCATATCCATAAATATGGCGATTGCTGTTAAACATGGGGTGTCTTGCCAGAAATGTATCCATTGTCGAGTTTTGAGATCATCTTGCTTCAGGTGCAGGACTGTTTTTCCTGACAGATGTCCGCCAAGGCCTTTTGATCGAAAAGGTACTCTTTGCTGCAGAAATGACAGGTTAGTTGCACCGGAAAAGGGCCGTTGTCACGCATCTCCTTGAGGTCAGCCAAGGATAGATGGAGCAAGAGAAGATGCATTCGCTCGGCATCACAGCGACAACGAAAATGGACAGGATGTTCTTCCAGGATGTCAGGTGAAAAGGCAGAAAATTGCTCGTTGAGCCATGAATCCACCTTCCGGCCTTCCGCAAGTGCCTTGCCCAGAGAAGGCAAGGTTTGCGTCTTCTGGTCAAGGCTTGCAAAGATTTTGTCGCTGGCCCCTGGCATGGCCTGTAACAAGAGGCCGCCAGCCCCGGTTACCCGGCCATGGAGATCAAAAACAAGACTGAGATGAATTGCGGTCGGGATCTGTTCAGAGAGGAGATAATAGTGGGCCACTTCGGAGGCAATATTGCCGGCTTGCAAGGCTACACTGCCGCTGAAAGGTTGTCTGCCTTCCTCCAGATAGCGGGTGATGGTGAGAAAACCGTCTCCCCAGAAGGGGATGAGGTCATCTCTTTCGTCAAATGTTTGCAGAGGGTCTGTCCGGGGAATGGGAATCTGCTTGAGATAGCCACGCACCTCGCCCGTGGCAGTGGCCTCGGCGACAAGGCCCTTGATTGGTCCCGAACAGTCTATTCTCAGGCCTATCTCGTCGTGACCTTTCAGTGAGGAGGCCATGAGTGTGGTCACTTGCAGGGCCTGACCAAGAACCAGCGTTTCCAGGGGGCCAAGTCCATGACGGCTTCGCATCTCCTGGACCAGGATGGTGCCATCAAGGATCACCCCCCGTACCGACTTCTCAGCCAGAAGAAAGGTAACCAAGCGACTGGCTTGAGTGGTTACTGCCATGTCTTCAACCGGTGCTCCCTTGTCCTTCTTGTCTCTCACAGGTCTGTCCGGTTGCAGTTGTTGGTATGGCCGCCTTATTTTGCAAGACAACAGGTATAGGGATTTACTGTCATGATGGGACAGGGAGCGGCCTTGACCACCTTGTCGGCGATACTGCCGAACATGATCTTTTCCAGGCCTTTATAGCCATGGGTTCCCATGACGATCAGATTGCCCTGCCCGTTTATGGCATAGTCAATGATCTGTTCCGCGACATCACCCATCAGGACTTTAGAGTTCAGGGCCGTTACTCCCAGGGCCTTAAAGGCTTCTTCATTGTCCTGACAAAATTTATCCATCCTTTCTTCAGCGCTGGTAAATAATTCCTGCATCAGATCCGGGGCGTTGATCTGGGGGACAAAAAATCCAGAGTAATCTGCAAAACTCTGGACGACAAAGATCAGGCTCAGGGAGGCCTTGAAGGTTCCGGCTACATAAGCTGCTGACTCGGCTATCAACGGGGCATTTTCAGAGAAATCAATGGGCGTAATCACTCGTTTAATATCAGTAATTCTTTTCATGGCTCTCCTTTGAATTGGTAAATGAATGGGCGTTGAACAGGTGAACACAGCTCTCTTTAATAAAATCTTCTCACAGCTTGTCTCTTGAGGCAAGGACTAAATCATGTTCCCGGATTAGTCTCCTGTCGTTTTCAGTTTATTCTGTTCAGAAGGAGTGTCCGTGTCGCTTTCTTTTGGCGCTGACTCTTGTTGGTCGACTGGTTTTGGCAGTTCCGGCAAGGGCTGGTTCTCTATTCTTGTTGGCAGGAGTTTGGCCACATCTGCTTCCTGGTGCAGATCGGTAAATGGGCCGACTATGGTACAGGGAATAACTTGGCTGCCAAATTCGCTTAACCCCTTGTTTTCATCCTGGACAAGTTGTGGGGCGAGAGAGACGTTCAGTGTAACATTGAGTTGTCTGCCGACAAGATCAACCTCGCCGCCACCCGTTATTTGCATCAGCTCTGAGGTTGCTGTTAAATCGTCATTATACAAGATTCCATCTTCAAGGATAGCAGTGCCGGTCAGACGGGTAAACTCTGTTGCCTCATCGTCTTCTGTCGTAGGTAGATATGTCTCCTGTCGGTGCAGGGCCCGTGCTGTTCGGATGAGCGGCAGGATCTTTAATGGCTCTATTGACCCGTTTGAAAATTCAAACCGCATCGTTCCCTTGCTATGACTCAGGATTTCCTTCCAGGTCAGGCCGTTGGTGTTGATGTCAGCCTCGACGAGCGCTTTGCCGGTCATCTCTTCCTTGCCGGTCATGTCCTGAAAGAGTGGTGCCAGCTGGACTTTGTTGATTTTTTGTTTGATCTGAATCTGGGGGACATCTCCTGTAACATCCATTCTGGCCTCAAGTTTCATGCTGCCGTCATACAAATGGGCAGTTAACGGTGCCAGTTGGATAATCCCATCTTTCCCGGCGATCTTCATCTGTACCTGTGACAATGCTGCCCCGCCCACTTGCAAGGAGTCGAGCTGCAGATCGAGTTGAAGAAGAAGGGGTTTGAGAAAATCTACCGGAATAAGAGGAGCAGAGGCCCTTGTTTGTCCTTCGGTTGCTGGCAGCACCCCCTTTTTTTTCGGGGCATAATGGTCAAGATCCAAATGATTGATATGAATGGTTGCCTCATAGGCCGGGTTGCTTGCGTTTTGTCTCGTGACAGTTCCGGTCGCGGTTGTTTCATCCACCGTGACCGTAAGATCCGTAATTTCTGTTCTCTCCATATCGCCTTTGATCAGCATCCCTGCGCTCAAATGGGTCAGCGCGTCGGCATCCTGCAGGATCGGCAGGGTTGGTTTGAGTTGTTTCAGGAGATCTGCCGACGAACATTCAGGTATCTTGAGGGTGCCATTGAAACGGGGTGATGAGAAGTTTTCCAAAGTACCGCTGCCTTGCAGGGTGACATCTTCGTTGGTCAATGAAAAATCTTTTATGGTGATTTTTTGTGGTTGCAGCTGGATGTCACTGTTCGTTGCCAGGACGACCTTCAGGCCTCTTTTGGGCAGGGCCCTTCCCTTTATCGTCACTTCTATCCGTAAATCTTCGAGGAGCAGATGGGGGTCCTGCAAAAACAGGGTTGCATTTCCTTGCATGGCGATGTCGCCTGAACGAATAATAGCTGGTTTGCTCGCGGCCTTATTGTCCAGGGTAAGGTTAAAGTCAGCTTCAAAGGGGAACTGTCTTCCTTCCTTGAGACGACCGGTTTTAATCTGCAAATCTTTGAGCAGAATGACCTTGTCTGTCTGTCGATTCTCATAGCGCACGTTAATATGAGTCAGTTGCAGTTTGCCAAGATCAAGATCAATCGCATTCGGGAGTAATTTTTTCAGCCAAGACTGCCAGGGGACACTGTCTATGGTTGTTGGTTCGTCAGGTGCTTCTTCGGTGGTTTCGGTAATGGCTTCTGTTGCTGTTTCAACCGGTTCGGGCAGTTCTTGCCAATTGCTTATACCCTCTTTGCTACGCAGAAGATTCAAGGCGACGCCATCGAGCATGATGTCTTTCATGTGCAGGCGTTTTTGGAGCAGAAGAGACCAGAGCGAAAGTTCTATCTTTACTTGCTCGCTTTCAATAAAGGTGCTTTTTGAGAAGGGTGCAGTATTGGCAAGACGTACCTTGCCAAAGACGCAGGTCATATTGAGCCATGGGGAGATCTGCAGGTGGATATCACCAGAAAGAACCAGCTCTTTTCCCGTTTTTTCTCGAACCAGATCAGTGACGAGCGTCTTGTAATCATTGGGGTTGATCAGGTAGGGCAGGGCCAATATCAGCAGGAAAATGGACATGGCCAGACCAGACAGAATGCCCATAATCCATCGCAAACATGTAGTCATCTTTTTCCTTTGTTAAATGAAGAGCTGTTGCGAAAGAACCATTTCATCTTTGACTGTTGTGTCACTATTATTTCACGACAGCTTGCTGCGGTGTTGTTCGGGGTTCATGTCGAATCATCTGAAGAAATTCCTGTTCCGTCAGGATGATTTTACCAAGCTCTTTGGCTTTTTTTAATTTTGATCCCGCCTTTTCACCGGCGACCAGGTGAGTCATGTTGTGGGTGACTGTGGTGGCGATCTGGCCGCCATGATCTTTGACCAGCTTTTTGGCCTCTGTCCGTGACAGGGTGGTCAAGGTGCCGGTGAAGAGGATTACCCGGCCGCTGAGCGGCAGATCTTCCTGGGGGTGTTGTCCTGCCTCCGGTGTTACGTCGGCCTGTTGCAGCCGGTCAAACATCGTGCGCACATCGGGATCGCTGAAATAATCAATAATGCTTCCGGCTGCCTGCTCACCGATCCCTTCAATCTCCAGCAATGTCTCCAGAGAGGCATGCATGAGTTGTTCCAGGGACTCAAAGGTCTGTTCCAGAAGAGCAGCTGTCACCTCACCGACAAAACGAATACCGAGTGCACCGAGAAATCTGCCCAGCGCCGGATGTATTGCCGCCTGGATGGCGGCAATTACCTTGTCGGCTGACTTGTCGCCCCAGCCTTCGAGGCTGGCCAGTTGTTCATGGGTCAGGGTAAAGATGTCGGGGATGTCCCGCACCAGTTGCAGGTTAAAGAGCTGCTCCATGCTTTTTTTACCCAGTCCTTCGATGTCGAGACCTGCCTTGGAACTGAAATGGATCAGGGAACGCAGACGTTGGGCCGGGCAGTGGGGGTTGACGCAGCGGGTCACTGCCTCGCCTGCTGCCTTGAGCAGGGCATGGCCACAAACTGGACAATGTATGGGCATGGCAACGGGATGTTCGCTGCCGTCACGTTTTTCGACAATGGCTTTTACCACCTCAGGGATAACATCGCCAGCTCTTTGTACCAGAACAGTATCTCCTACGCGCAGGTCTTTTCGCTCAAATTCATCACGGTTATGGAGAGTGGCCCTGCTGACGGTAACGCCACCAACCTCCACTGGCTCAAGGATTGCCACCGGGGTCACTGCACCGGTGCGGCCCACCTGGAAGGCAACAGAGACGAGCCGTGTTGTCGCTTGGATGGCTGGGAATTTACAGGCGATAGCCCAGCGTGGGGCCCTGGCCTTATTGCCGAGTCGTTGCTGGAGCTCAAAATTATCAACCTTGACCACCATGCCGTCAATCTCATAGGCCAGATGATGACGCAGGGCGGCAAGTTCCTCAAAGCGGGTGATGACATCAGTGATCGACGGACAGATCCGGGCGAGTTCACTGACTGGCAGTCCCAGACTTCCCATCCAGCCAAGGAGCTCCTGCTGACTGGAGCAGGGTGTCTGGGCGGGGGCCGCAATGCCATAGGCCAGAAATTTCAGAGGTCGTCTGGCTGTGATGGCAGGATCAAGCTGACGCAGAGAACCAGCGGCGGCGTTTCGCGGATTGGCAAAAAGGGGATCTCCGTCTTGCAACCGCTCATGATTGAGCAGGGTCAGGGCCTCGCGATCCATAAAGACCTCGCCCCGGACTTCCAGGCGTGGCGTTGCATGATCCTGGAGTTTATGAGGGATGGAGGCGATTGTCTTGAGCTGGGCTGTGATATCCTCGCCCTTACTGCCATCGCCACGGGTGCTGCCTTGGAGCAATTTGCCCTGCTCGTAGATAAGTTCCACGGCCAGGCCATCAATCTTTGGCTCCGCCATGTAGGTTAATGAGACGGGTGCGATATCCTGATTGAGAAAACGCAGCAGGCGATCTTCAAAGGCGTGCAGATCGCCTGCATTAAAGGCATTTTCCAGGCTGAGCATGGGCAGGCGATGCATAACCTGCGCAAACTTGTCCAGAGGAATGGCTCCTAGGCGCTGACTGGGAGAATCTGGCGTGATCAGCTCGGGGTGTTGCTCTTCAAGACGCTCAAGCTCGTGGAAAAGCAGGTCGTACTCTCCGTCGGAGATGAGCGGATCATCAAGAACGTAATAGCGATGGGCGTGTTCCTGAAGAAGGAGGCGCAGCTCGCAGATTCTCTTTTCAACGTCCATTGCTGTTTATTTGGGGGTCTGGAGCAGCGTTCCGCCTTTGGCGATGTTTTCATGCACAACTTCATCGATAAAGATGAGGATGGATTCAGGTGGCTTGGCCGCCTCCCTGGCAATGACCTCGGTTACTCCTTTACAGATATTTTCTTTCTGCTTTTTGCTTAACTTGCCGGCTACCCGGATGTTCACATAGGGCATTTTCTTCTCCTTTTTTTATGGTGAGAACCTTGTTGGATTGTTGCATACTGTTTTCAAATATACCTTGTTTTTCTTCCGGCACCAAGGATTCGTCTTTTATTTTTTGGTCGTGCTCAGCCGCATTCTATCCGTGACAGCAGAACAGGTGAATCTCTTGAGGGATTTGCTCTTCTGCGATTCCAAGCTCACGGGCAAAAAGGGTGAGGTCATGAAAGCTGCAGTTGAAAACGACGGCCAGGGACGGCCGCGTGTCGGTCGAGTCAGGAGAGGGGGCAGGAGCGTTTGTGGGATGGGTGACTTTTTTGAGTAAAATCAGGAAGGCTTCTGCCGTGGTGCTGCGTAAGTTGTGATAGCTGATGTCCTGCCGTTTACAGAAGGCGACAAAACGGTGCCAGTTAAAAATAGCCCTCTGCACCCCTCGATAGACAGTGAGCTCCCGGTTCTCATAGCAAAGATCTCGCAGGATGATCTCCTGGTAGCGTGTGGCGGCAGCTTCTTGCAAAGAGCGCATTTCCTCCACACTTAATTGCAGTCGCGGGCCATTGAGGTCTTCCGTAAGATAATAGAATGCTGAGTGGAGGGCAATCTCCGGGATCTCTCCTGAATGACGAACGATAAGCCATTCGTCTTCCAGAAGTTCCTGGTGCGGGCGGGACATCAGTCTTTATCTACCAGACCAAAGGCGGCGCGGATCATCTCTACCTTAACGTCATTCTGCTCTTTACAGCTTTCATTCTTGAGGAAAGAGACGGGGTCATGGAGAAGCTTTGAACTTATCGCGGAGGCCATTTTTTCAATCGCCTTTTGTTCATTGGTCGTAAGATGTTGCAGGCGGCTCAGGGTTCGTTCCAGCTCGGCCTGGCAGATGTCGTCCGCTTTTTTTCTGAGTGCGGTAATGGTGGGAACCACGGATAACCCCTCCATCCAATTCTGGAATTTCAAGGTCTCCTCATCAACAATGCGGCGGGCCTTGACGGCTTCTTTGTCTCGTGCCGACTTGTTGATTTCTACCACATTATGCAGATCGTCAATGTCGTAGAGATAGACATTGTTCAGATCATTCAGTTCCGGATCCAGATCACGGGGAACGGCAATATCGATAAAAAAGATCGGCTCATTCCGGCGGGCGCGCATGATTGGTTTGACATCTTTTTTATGCAGGATAATGTTTGGCGCCCCAGTGGAGCTGATGACGATATCTGCCTGTTCAAGTTGAGAAAATAATTCATCGAGGGAAACGGCGGTCCCATTGAATCGTTTGGCCAAATCCATAGCTCGGGACAGGGTTCGATTTGCTACCACCACCTTGCTTACACCCTGGCCAACCAGATGTTCGGCGGCAAGCTCTGCCATCTCTCCTGCCCCGATCAGAAGGACATTTTTGTTCTCGAGAGTGCCGAAGATCTTTTTGGCAAGTTCAACCGCAGCATAGCTGATAGAGACGGCGGAGGCGCCGATCTGGGTCTCGCTGCGTACTCGTTTGGCTACGGAAAAAGATTTATGCAGCAGTCTGTTCAGGACTGGCCCGGTACATTTAGCCTCATCGGCATGGCGATAGGCCTCTTTCAGTTGCCCCAGGATCTGGGCCTCTCCCACAATCATGGAATCAAGGCTGGTAGAGACCATAAAAAGGTGATGCACGGCCTCATTGTTGCGGTAGATATAGAGATAGTCCTGACGTTGTTCCGGCGCCACCGAAGTACCAAAAAGAAGTTTGGCTATATCCTCTTCCACTTGGGCGTTGGCCTGAGCAACAACGACTATTTCCACCCGGTTGCAGGTGGAAAGCAGATAACATTCCTTGCAGCCGGCAATGCTGCGAAGGGCATGCAAGGGTTCCTCGTAACCCTTGCCAACGGCCAACTGTTCGCGCACGGCCAGAGGGGTTGTTTTATGATTCACCCCCAGTAGTAGAATCATATCACTGGGCATAGCTGTGCACACCTCCGAGTAGAAACGTTACTCCCCAAAGGGTAAAGAGCACTGAGGCAAAACCGATAACGGCCATGACCGCTGCTCGTTTTCCTCGCAAGCCGGCGGAAAAACGCTGATGAATTTGGGCGGCATAGAGAAACCAGGTAATCAGTGACCAGGTCTCTTTTGGATCCCATTGCCAGTAGGCTCCCCAGGCTTGATGGGCCCATATAGATCCGGTTATGATGCCAAGGGTCAACAGGACAAAACCGGTGGCCAGGCAGTGGCTGTTTAATTGATCCAGGGAATCGAGCGAGGGCAGACGGGTGAAGAAATAGCCAAATCGCTTGCTTTTCAGTTCGCGTTCCTGCAGGAGATACATGATCCCGCCACAAAATGCCAGGGCCAGAAAAGCATACGATATCACTGAAATGCCGGCATGGACTGGCAGCCACCAGCTTTGCAGGGCTGGTGGCAGTGGATTTATGGTACGGGATGCGCCGGCGGCAAGCAGGAGGAGGATAAAAAGCAAGAGGGAGATAAAAGCGCCAAAATTTTTGACTGTATATCGCCACCGGAAGGAAAAATAGGCCCAAGTTACCGACCAGGCAAAAAAAACAATCGTTTCATGCTGCGAAGTAATGGGTGTATATCCGGTCTGCAGATACCGGAACAGGATATACAGGGTCTGCAGAATGCCTGCGGTCAACAGGGTCAGTCTGGCAAGATTTCTGATGCTTTTCTTTTGCTTGACAAAAAAGATGCCATACAAGATCAGGGCGGTAAAACTTACAGCCAGAACCACCCAAAAAAGTAAGTAACTTATTTCACCCATCATTATTATTCAGATTAAGGAATGAATCTCAGGAGAACAAACCAGCATTTAGGCATGCATGCTGCCTTACAGTACGTCGCATGGTCAATATCCTCGCATCTTCTGTACTATATATTTTGCATTTATTTCCGGTGGCAGAATTTTATATAGTTGTTCCTGCAGAAGTTGCCACTCTTTTTTTTTGAGAAGAGAAAGGATGTCGGTCTGGATAATCCTTGCAAACAGCAGGTTATGTTTTTCTTGGGAAGAACCTTGGCCTACTGTAAGTCGCCGAATCTCAGTAAGAAGTTTCACGAGATCGCCATATTCCGGCCCATAGCGCAGTTCCAGCTCTTTGCGGATAGTGGCGGCCAGGGCCGGACTGCCGCCACCCGTTGAGATTGCGATCAGAAGTTCGCCCCGGCGGATGGTGGCGGCGGTTTGAAAGGTGCAGGCGCCGGGATTGTCGGCAATATTGACCGGAATCCTCCGTTCTCTGGCCTCGGTCGCTATCTGATGCTGAACCTCTGGGCAGTTAGTCAAGGCAAAGGCCAGGATTGCTTCCTGCAGATCGCCTGTCATGTATGTCCTCGGTACCCATTCCAGGTTGTTCTTGTCTATGAGTTGTTTTAGCTCGAGAGAGATTTCAGGGCTAATAATCCGTACTCGGGCATCACAGAGCAGGAGAGCTGTTATTTTGCGGGTGGCAACGGCGCCACCACCTATGACTACACAGAGTTGACCAGCAATATTCAGATTGATTGGGTAAAAGGCCATATCTTTCCGTGGTTCAGTCCTTTTTACAGCACAGTAAAGAGATAGATTAGAGATAGATTAATTGTCAGGTGCGATAACGAAATAACCAATCCGTTGCGCAGGCCAAGGCCGGAGTCTCGATTTCAACTTGTTTACCTGATAGAGAGTCGCTTGCTTCAGGGGTCGCCCCGGCGGAAGAGAGTTTTGATCATTTTTTTTGTGGTTCCTGATGCCGGTCAAGGTGTCTCAATGTTCCGGTTATTTCTGAACGACGGTTTGCGGCTATATCCCCCAAAAAAAAAGAAGGGGCTGATTGATGTAACTCAATCAGCCCCTTCAAACTAACTAAAAACAAGGATTATGTCAATTAGCAACCTTCGATAGCAGCCTTCTTGCCGGCAGCAATTTTTCCATCTTTTACAGTTACTTTGTCGCCAACTTTTGCAGCGCCATCAGCAGTTGCCGTGGTACCATCATCACAGGTTACGGTTACTTTTGTACCATCAACGGCCTTAACAACACCGGTGCAGGCAAAAGAAGAAGCAGCACAAACCATGAATGACAGAGCAACAACGACAGAAACTATTCCTTTTTTCATTTTTTTCTCCAAGAGTATTAGATTATTCTTATCTGGATTATTCCAGGATTAAACAAGCTATTCTTGAGCAAGAATTTACTCATCTGGTGGGTATATGTCAATTGAAAATCCGACAATAATGAATGCTAATTCATTATTTTTTTGATGTCCTGTTCAAGAACTGCGTGGGGGACATAGCCTGGATATTTTTTGACCACATTTCCTTCTTTGTTGATAAGAAATGAGGTGGGAATACCGACTACTCCGCCAAAATTACGGGTAGTGGTTGCGTCTGCCATCAAAACAGGATAGTTGATGGAACGTTTTTCAACAAGCTTTGCAACAACGTCTGCTCCTCCTTCATCGACAGAAAGCCCTACCACTGAAAAATTCGCCTTGGAGAATTGCTGGTGTAATTCTATCAGTGTCGGGACTTCTTGCATGCAGGGAGGGCACCAGGTTGCAAAAAAGGTTACGAGTAAGGTCTTTCCTGCAAAGTCGGCGCTGTTGACTGTAGAGCCACTGACGGCATTGGGGAGGCTAAATGAGGGCATCTTTGCCGCTGCATAGGCGGTACTGATGGAAAACAGCAGGCAGAAGACTATGGTTTGTGCTACTTTACCGAGAAAGGTGTTGGCAATTATTTTCATTCACTTGACTCCAGATTATTAGTAAAATTTTTTACATTACTTACATTACAAGACCATAAAGTATGTTATTTCTGCAGAAAGTCAACCGATAAAGAAGGGATCGTTGGTGATAGTAAGAGAAATTGCCATTATATGATAAAAGGATCATAACATGATGTGGCAAAATACATTTTATGGTACATTCATTTACTGAAAAAAGAGTCAGGAGTTGTTAAGGAGCGAGCAATGCTTTTCTGGTCATTTTCTTCCGGCTCCTTAGTCATTCCCGTCATTATAAGGTTAATGTTGTCCTTGAATGACGGCTTAAGGGCTTTTTGTTTGTAAATTTATTTTCTCTTTCCCTGGATTTTTAAGGTGCTCCCATGAATATCTTATCTGTTGTCGCACGTTTTTTGTCTTTTTCTGGAGCAACCATTCTGCTTTTCCTGCCTCTTGTTTTTCCTGGGAATTGCTTTGCTGAACTGGTTGATCGGGTTGTCGCGGTTGTGAATGATGATGTTATCACTATGTCGGAAGTCAATGAAGAAGGGCGAGGTTTCTTTCAGAAAATAACGGAACAGGCTCCAGCCGCAGAACTGGCTGCGGCCCTTAGACGCGGCAGAGAAGAAGTGCTTAATGGACTTATCGATAAAAAACTTATTGCCCAGGAAGCGGTAAAACAGAAGGTAACAGTTACTGATGCGGAACTTGAGGCCGCGTTCAAGCAGATGATTGCGACTAATAATATGAATCCTGAACAGTTCCGTGATCAATTAAGCAATCTGGGCATGACCGAGGAGATTTATCGGGATAATTTAAGAAATCAAATACTGCAAAGTAAACTTATTAATTATGAGGTACGCTCAAAGATTATTATTACCGATGATATGATTCTTGATTATTATGATACCCGTTACACCAAACATGTGGAGAAAGGTGGTTATTATCTCCTGCAGATGGGTTTTGTCTGGAAAAAAGATCCAAAGAATCTTGACCAAGTAGATGCATCCATAAAATTGGATGCCAAAAAGAAGGCGGAGCGAGTGCGCGGCTTAGTGGACAGCGGTCAGGATTTTTCAACGCTTGCTAAGAAGTTTTCAGAACTCCCCTCGGCTGCAGATGGCGGGAATATTGGAACATTCCAAAAAGAGGAAATGGCAGACTATATGTGGACGGCCATCTCTCCCCTTAAGTCTGGTCAAGTAAGCAAGGTTGTGGAGACACCTGACGGATATCAGTTTTTTAAACTTCTTTCCAGTCAGGATGGGGGCGTTGTGTTTCAGGCCCCATACGAATCGGTGAAAGAAGAGATAAAAAAAACACTGTATGAAGAAAAAATGAAAAAGGAATTTGAGGCCTGGGTCAAAAAAATTAAAGAGGCCTCATATATTAACAGGATGTAAAGTCTTCAAGGGATTGTTTGGTCGAAGGTTTGGTGGGCGAGCTTGCGCTCTGGACGGGGAAGTAGGGGCGAATGGAGCCCCAGAATCTGAACAGTTATTATCTCATGCCCGAGCCTGGTAAAGAGTCTGCCGCGATTGTCCTTGACTGTCATGATCATGGTGAAGCGGATCAGATCGTTACTTTTTACTGCCGAGATATCGGGAGGATGACGGGTATTGCCAAGGGGGCAAAACGGAGTCAAAAGCGCTTTGTCAACAAGCTTGAACTCTTTAGTCTCCTCTCCATCCGGTATACGGAACCACGGCACGGCAATCTGGTCTTTATCGTCGAGGCGGAACTGCTCGAGAGCTTTATCCATCTTCGACAGAGCATGTCGCTCTATATGGCGGCCACAGTTCTTCGTGAACTGACCCTTGTGGCAACCCGTGACCTTGATGGTGATGATGGATTCTTCTCTCTTCTGCACTGGGGGCTGCAGGCGCTGGAGACTGGACGACCTGATCTGACCGTTCTGGCCTTGTTTCAAATAAAATATTTTGAGCAGATAGGCTACCGGCCCAATTTCAGCTCCTGTCTGCGATGTAATCAGCCATTTGGTGTCATCCGAGGCTATGGTTTTGATAGCCGGGCTGGGAGTATCGTGTGTCGATATTGTCAGACAGAGCGGGGACAGGCACCAGTTCTACCCCTTTCTCAGGGGACGATCAAAATCCTGGCATCAGCCCAGAATCAACCCCTGGACCGTTTGCATCGGCTTCATTTGTCTGGTTCCAGTCTTCACGAAGCACTTTCCCTTTTGTATCATTATGGACGGCATCTGTTGCAGCGAGAGATCTGCTCCTTGAAACTACTCAGTGATGCTCATTGGCGAGGACGATAAAAACGGACGAGCATAATAATGCTCAGAGATATTGCAGTTCCCCGCTATGTTCAATAATTTGATTGCCATCGTCAAGTCGCATGACAATGGCGCCATCGGGCCTGATTCCAGTCACCCTTGCCTCGTATTGCGGTTTTTTTTGGATATCATAACCATAGAGTACTCGTCTTCCCAGGGTGTCCGATAAATTCTTCCACTGCTCAAGCAGGAGATGATCTTTCTGTCCTTCCGAATCGCCTGAATCTTCCCAGGAAAAATCACGGTGCAGGTCTTGTTCTTCTTCGTAACAGAGGATTCCTATATTCCAGATCATCTTTGCTAAAAATGAAATGGTAAAGTCATGGAGATTGACTGGGGTGCCCAGGGTATGGCTCAGTGATACCGCCAGATTGGCCAAGGTTTCAGGAAAGCAGTTATTGTTAATGTTGATCCCAAAACCAAGCAGATGGTATTCCTCTCCATAGTGGGGACTGCGAAAACTTTCCACCAGAAAACCACCGATTTTTTGTCCGGAAACCAGGACATCATTGACCCAACGCACACAGGCCTTCTTGGCGCCCAGATCACGAACGGCCTCGCAACAGGCAACTCCAAGAGCAAGAGGCAAGAGGGTTCTGGCCCGGGGCATGAAGGTATCGGCCAAAATTATACAACCCCAGAGCCCGCCTATCGGGGCGTGCCAGGTACGAGCAAATCGACCCTTTGAGTGAATCAGCGTGTCGGCAAGAATCACGGTTCCGCTGGCCGCTGAACCGCCTATCTCTTCATAATTGATAATATGCTGGCGGGCTTGTTCCATGGCCCTGCCCATTGAAGAATGGCACTGAATCACTGAGCCGATAATGGCCCCATAACGAATGATTTTTTCAGGAGAGGGATACTGGGGATTCTGTCGGCGGTTGGGTAGTTCATGCTTCCTGAGGTATTCCTGCAAAGAAGCAGGGGTCGGGCGATTTATTGCCGTCATGAAAGTGGTACAAAAAAGAATTTCAGCATAAGGGATAAGCTATTAAGGAACCTGGGGTGACGAGGTTTATCTTATGGCAATTCCTCGTCACTCCAATGCTACTCTTCTTCTAAGTTGGCAGGTTCAATCAGCTTGTCCCAGTCCGCTTTGACCCTGGTAATGATCTTCTGGATCAGTGGCAATTTGTCCGAGGCGCAGATGCCGATCAGTGGTTGTCCCTGGTCGACTGAGACCCCGGGGGTGAAGTAAACCGAATGGATGACGCCGGTTTCACCGGTATAATAGATAGGGGTATCACGCTTCATCAACGACATGATAATGATTTCATCACCGGGTTTGACGGTGAGTGTTTTTGCCCCGTTTTTTTCGATTCGGGACTGAATATCAAGGGAGAAAAAATATTTTGCCCTCTCCGGGGCCGGAAAAAGATACAGGACTTCCTTGAGGATGCCCTCGATAACTTCTTTCTTTTTCAGCGGGTGACGGATAGTCAGCAGTCTTTCTCCTGCCTCCACAAACTGCCCTTCAAGCTCCGTGCGCACAGAAGAGATCGTGCCATTGGTTTTTGCTGTAACAAGTTTCGGGTTTCGTTCCCTGGTAATTTCAAAAAGTGGACTGCCGGGAATGTGTAACCATTCACCACTTGGTGAATTGACATTACTTCCTTCCGCGACCTTGAAATTGACACGGCCGGTATGTGTTGCGCAGATCTCTACATAGTCATAAGGATCAGAGTGATACTTGCCTAAAATTGCATCAAAATCTATTTCTTCAGTCATTCATTAACCTTGCTTGTAAGGAGGGTAACGGGTGTGTGCTCCGTTAGCAGTTTTTTGTAACCGACCTGCTTGTTTTCCCGGGGTTGTATCAGTGATGTGTGCCAGGCATGGCGTCCTGTGCTCCCTGGCCGCCGCCATGACCTGAACCTGCCGCACTGCCCCGGTGTATGGCGATAAGCGGTGATTGTGCCCTCTCCATATCCACAATCTGGCATTGCGAGGCAGAGGCCCTGTTGCTTACATATTTTTTTGAGGTAGAGGAGAAAATCCCGTTGGCATGGGCCTTGATGGTATCGTAAATGACCCATTTGTCTCGACCTTGTTCAACTCCCGCATTATCCATAAGTGTACAGAGAATTTCAACATTTTTTATATCGTGATTGCTGTTGTTGTCAATGGCAAAAGCGGCATGGGCTAGATGTCCCTCCTCCTGCACAGCTACCTCAAAACGGGCAAGAATAACGGTGTCCAGCAGTTCCTGGGCCGTTGCAGAGACTTGCACTGGTGGCAGCAGGATTGTGGCCATGTCAGGGGATTTGTTGAAGGTGTAGATGGCAAAGATGAAAAGACCGAGGATAACTGTACTGATTCCTATCTTGCTCCAAAATTTGCCATTCATGAAAGTACTCCTTTTTTCAGTATGTTAATCGTTTTCTGCAAAAATAAATAAAGGAATGTCGCAAAGATTGTTCCCTTGTCAGCCAGGCATTAATATGAAGAGCATATTTCCCAAATCCATCATATTTTATACTTATATAACTGCCACATGGCAAGATTATTCGTACCTATATATTGCCATATTGTAAGCAATACTAACACGTTTCCGCCAGATCGACCGCCTTTTGCCATCCCGCTCCTTTACAATTTATCTGGCTCCGAGTATCATAGGCTCAATAATTGCATTAAGTTTTCAATGTTTTTATAAATTTCAACCTGACAGGAGTTCCCCTTATGCGTCTTTCTTGCCTCGTTAATCTTCGGCTTTTTGTTCATACCCTGTTGTTGTTCGCGTTGTTCATAGCTGTCCCTGCATGGTCTGCCGATAAGGCCACTACCAATAAGGCTCCTATTAATATCGAGGCTGACCGGATGGTTTCGCTCGAGCAAAAGAATAGTGTCCTGTTTTCTGGTAACGTTCATGCCACCCAGGCGGACGTGAAGATCAACTCAAATGAGATGACCGTTTATTACAGTCAGGCAAGCAAGGGTGGCGGACAGGAGGTTAAAAAACTTCTCTGTGTTGGCAATGTGGAGGTCTCCAAGGGTGACTGGCTTGGCACTGGGGATAAAATGGACTATCTAGCCCCGGAAAGAAAGGTTATCCTCTCAGGAGGGGCTAAGGCCTGGCAGGGGAAAAATCAGGTGTCTGGCGAGACCATTGTCTATTATCTGGACGAAGGTCGCTCCGAGGTTGTTCCTACCAACGCATCCACTCCTTCCGGCAAAAAAGGCGGGCGGGTCAGTGCCACCATCATCCCGAAATAATATCTGATCAGACATTCACTCATGGCCCAGCTTGAAACCAATAAAATTGTTAAACGCTATCGTAACCGCACCGTGGTCGATGGCGTCAGCCTGCAGGTGAACACCGGTATTGTGGTTGGTCTGCTTGGCCCAAACGGTGCCGGCAAGACTACCTCGTTCTATACCATTGCCGGATTTATCCGGCCAGACAGTGGGCAGGTGTTGCTCAATGGTGAGGATATTACCGCCCTTCCTATTCACAAACGGGCCTTGAAGGGCATTTCCTATCTTGCCCAGGAGCCATCAGTCTTTAAAAAGCTGACCGTTGAAGAAAACGTCCGCATTATCCTTGAACCGCTTGGCCTGTCCAGAAACGAGATCAATAATCGGATCAATGAGCTGATGGCAGATCTGAAAATTGAATACCTGCGCCACAACAAGGGTCATGCCTTGTCAGGCGGTGAACGACGGCGGGTAGAGATCATGCGGGCCTTGTCTACGCGGCCAAACTTTATCCTGCTAGATGAACCCTTTGCCGGTATTGATCCGCTGGCCGTCGCCGATCTGCAGAAGATTATCATGGGATTGAAGGATAAAGGCATCGGCGTCCTGATCTCTGATCACAACGTCCGTGAGACCCTGCAGGTATGTGACTTTGCCTATATCATGAACTCCGGGCAGATTCTCACTAGTGGCGTGGCCGATGACATCATCGCCAGTGAAGTGGCCAGGAAAATGTATTTGGGCGAAAACTTCAGCATGTAAACGAGATTATGGCCCTGGAACTGAGACAACAGCTCAAGCTGACCCAGAAACTGGTGATGACTCAACAGTTGCGTCAGGCAATCAGGCTGTTGCAGCTCAATCGTCTGGAACTGAGCAATGCCCTGCAGGCCGAGCTGGAACAGAATCCAGCCCTGGAGGAAGATTTCAACGTCCAGGAAGAGTTCAGTAATCCCCAAAGTCTTTCAGCGGTCGAAGAAGTGCCGGGTGTCGGTCAGGAAACTGATTTTACCGAACCCGTTAGGGCCGCAGATACCATGCCCGAGACCAATTGGGAGGATTACGCCAATAATTTTGACGACAATTTCTCCTTTTCCCACGAGACCCCAGCGGCCGATGCCCCCAGTCAGTTTGACTTTATCTCGCAGAAGCCTGGGCTCTCCGCTTATCTCCAGTGGCAACTGGTCCACAGTGATCTTGATTCAGAAGAGTGGGATATTGCCCTTTTTATCGTTGGCAATTTGAACCGTTACGGCTTTCTTGAAGTTGATCTGCCGGAGATCATGAAGGAGACAGGCTGTGATCAGGACGCGGCCGAGTATGTGCTTGAGCTTGTTCAGGATCTTGACCCGCCCGGGATTGCCGCCAGAAATGTCAGTGAATCGCTCTTTCTCCAGCTTGAACGGAAAGGTCTGGGGAATTCTCTGGCCGCCGAGATCGTCCTGCATCATCTTGACCTTCTTGAGACCAATAACCATGCGGCCATTGCCAGGGCCACCGGACGAAAAAAGCCAGAGATCGTCAAGGCCATTGATTTTATCATCTCCGAGCTCACCCCCTATCCCGGGCTGCCTTATGCGGAAGAAAGCACCAATTACATCGTTCCTGATGTTTATGTGACAAAGATTGATGGTCAATATGTGGTGCGGCTTAATGACGATGATCTGCCTCACCTCAAGCTTTCCTCTCATTATCAGGAACTGCTTCAGGGCCACGCCGCCATGCAGAAGGACTCACGTGCCTATATCAAGGAAAAACTCAAGGATGCCGAATGGTTTCTTAAATCCCTCCATCAGAGACAGCGCACCATTTTCAAGGTCATGGAGAGCATCCTCCGTTTTCAGCATGACTTTTTTGAATATGGCCCGACCCGGCTTAAACCCCTCATCCTCCGGGACGTGGCCGAAGACATTGGGATGCATGAATCTACAATCAGCCGGGTTACCTCTAATAAATATGTCCATACTTCGCAGGGTCTTTATGAACTGAAATATTTCTTTTCCACCTCTATTCCAAGAGAGGGTGAAGATCCTCTGGCCGCTGAATCCATCCGGGAACGAATTCGCCGACTGATCAAGGATGAAGACCCTCAGAAGCCGCTCAGCGATGATGCCCTTTCCAAAAAACTTGCCGAGACCAATGTCCAGATTGCCAGGCGTACCGTAGCCAAATACCGGGAACAGATGAAAATCCTGCCGGTTAAACACCGCCGGAAGATGTGATTATAAAAAGTATAAACAAGATTTTCGGTGCCCTGTGAGGTTTCTTGAATTTACCAGAAGGTTATGATGCGTTCAAGTAATTGGCGAGAGGCTCAATGTGTTCATTGTCGAGTCCCATAACGGGAAGTTTTCAGGGGACATCAGGGGGTTGGGTTTCTTTTAAGAAAGGTCTCAAGATATTCCATTTTATTTTCACATGTTTGAAGAATTTTTTGGAGATAGTCAATATTCTTCCCGATATTGGTGTAATAGAGATTGTCGCTGATCTGCCATCGCTCGTGAAAATGTGCCTGCATGGCCTGTGCTATATTGAGGAACGTCTTTTCTAATCTTTCGGTAATGATGTTGTGATAAAAAAAAGTGGTGTCTTGTATGAGTTCAAGGGCTGAGTCGTGGGTCTTTAGTCCACCATCTTTGTGCTCCTGAAATAAAAAAGGCAGGCGTTCAAGGTAACATCGGTCGGCCATTTGGGCCAGAATGTCGGTTGATCCTAATATATATCCGGCAAGCTTTGATGCCGGTGATGGAAAGGCGATATCTTTTGGGTCAAGGGTAAGGTCGGTACATTTGATTACAGCGGCACATTCCTGAATAAGGGTATGAGAAAGATTGTTGCTCTCAAGGTATTGTGCCATAACTTGTATGGAGCGCTCTTCATGGTTTTGGGTATAGATTGCTCCTGAGAGGGCCTGGTCTGAAGTTTTCATGAGCAGACCGGTGTCATGAAAATAAGCACTGTACATGGCCTGCTCCATCACCTGGATGGAAATGTCCTGGTTGTGAGTGCACGTCAGGCCATGCAAGAGCCTTGCTGTGGCCAGGACCACGCTGTAGGTATGTTCGAGGTTATGGTATTGGGTATTGCAGGCACGAAATCCTGGATAGGTTCCGGCAAAGAGTCGTGCTGTATCATGATGCAGTTGCCGGAGCAGAAGAGGATCGAATGTGGGCTGGATCAGAGCGACCAAGACAAGGATTTCGTCTAAAGGATCACTGGTTGCTCCCGATTCAAATATTTTGGTTAATTGTTGATGGTTCATGCCATGCACAATTGTCAGGGTAGGCCCTTTGTCAGCGAGACACATTTGGCGGGACAATAGGCTGCCGCTTCTTCGATTCGGGGTGTGATTTCTGCATTGGGGTTTGTGACCTCAGCTTTTTCTCCAGTCTCATCCATCTTGAAGATATCAGGGCAGATCTCCACGCATGATCCGCAACCATTGCATTCGTAGGTGTCTATGGAGATTGAGTCTTTCACGGCGTTATCGTTTGTTGGTTTTTGGTGTCAATTCGTCATTTAAAAACAGTTTCGACTTTAAAAAAGCGAAAAACTATAAATTCCTACGTATTATCTCTGCACGGCCTTCTTGTATGTTATCTGCCAGACGCCACTCAAAGAAACCGCCAGTAAAGATTGGCTGTTTTTTTGAAGCGGCATAAGGTGCCGTAATAAAATAAGCAAAAAAACACTGCTTATTTCATAACGGCACCTAAATATCCAGCGCCTCTTTATGAAAATTGAGGTCTGGCTCTACCGGATATTTGCCATTGAAACAGGCCAGACAGTAATTTTCCTTACCCAGGCCAGCGGCCTCAACCAGTCCTTCCAGACTGAGATAATAGAGGGAATCCAAGCCCAGATAGTCGGCAATCTCAGTTACAGATCTTTTCGCGGCGATCAGTTCGGTGGAAGAGGGAAAATCAATGCCATAATAGCAGGCATTCTGCGTGGGCGGACAACTGACCAGCATGTGGACCTCCTTGGCCCCAGCGTCACGCAGCGAGCGGACCCGGCTTTTGCCGGTAGTGCCGCGGATAATGGAGTCTTCGACGATGATAATCCGTTTATCTTTCAGGAGTGAGCGGACCGGATTGAGTTTGACCCGCACGTTGAAGTCCCGCATCGATTGGGTGGGTTGGATGAAGGTCCTGCCTACATAATGGTTACGGATCATGCCCATCTCCAGGGGTAGGCCGGATGCCTGGGAATAGCCAAGGGCCGCGTAGTTTCCGGAGTCAGGGAAGGGCATGACAAAATCCCCGTCGATGGGGCATTCTCGGGCCAGGATCTCTCCCATCCGTTTTCGGGCCTCATAAACATTGATCCCGAATATATCTGAGTCGGGCCTGGCAAAATAGACCTGTTCAAAGATACAGAAGCTGGTCTTTTGTTTTGGCCAGGGGAAGATAGAGCGCATCTCATCTTTGGTGATGATGAGCATCTCACCTGGTTCGATATCCCGCACATACCTGGCTTCAATCAGATCAAAGGCGCAGGTCTCGGAGGCGACCACCCAGCCGCCATTATTGAGCTTGCCCAGGCAGAGCGGCCGGAAGCCGCCGGGATCACGCACGGCCACCAAGGTGTCCGGGGTCATCATCAAGATGGAGTAGGCGCCTTTGAGGCAGGAAAAAGATTCTGTGAGGGCGCGATCCAGGCCAAGATGGGTGGTGCGCGCCATGAGGTGGAGTACCACCTCGCTGTCCATGCCGGTCTGAAAGATGGAACCTTTCTCTTCCAGGTCATGCCGCAGCTCAATGGCATTGACCAGATTGCCATTGTGGGCAACCGCCAGGGTGGTGCCCTTGTGGGTTACGAGCAGGGGCTGGGTATTGGTGATATTTGAGGAGCCGGTGGTGGAGTAGCGGACATGGCCAACCGCCATATGTCCAGGCAGACCCTGGAGGATGGTCTCGGTAAATATTTCCGGAACCAGGCCCATGTCTTTATGGATAGAGACCTTCTTGCCATCTGAGGTGACAATCCCGGCGCTTTCCTGACCCCGGTGCTGGAGGGCATAGAGTCCGAAATAGGTGAGTTTTGCCGCATCTTCATGGCCAAATATACCGCAAACGCCACATTCATGTTTTGGTCGCCCTGATTCAGGGCGTTGTCCGGAGTTGTTTGTCATAATCTCTTGCTTGTAACTCGTTGTAATAAAATAAGGTTGCCATTTGGATGGCAAAAACGGTTTCTAAGAAGCAGTGCCAGTGACCTTGCAGGTGCCACAATGGGGAAAGGCACAAAGAGGAAATTATCTTTGTGCCTTTCAGACAAATCTGATAATAACCATTTATAATGATGTTCTGCAGAAATTCAACAAGAAAGAATGGTGTGGCAATTTTTTCTGTTGAACTGTCCTTGAAAGAGTGGGTGGAAGAATGGGAGGTGACGGAAAATGATAAAACTGACAAGTACAGTAAAAGCGGCAGGTTGAGCGGCTAAGCTGGGCCCAGGGGACCTGGGTCAGATATTGTGTGGAATTACCCTGCCCAAGGATCCGAATCTGATTGTGGGAGCTGAAACCGGCGATGATGCCGGGGTCTATCGTCTGAATGACGAGACAGCCTTGATCCAGACCCTGGATTTTTTTACTCCTATTGTTGACGATCCTTTCAGTTTTGGCCAGATTGCTGCAGCCAATGCCTTGAGTGATGTGTATGCCATGGGTGGCAGGCCACTCCTGGCCATGAATATCCTGGCCTGTCCGGTGAAGACCATGGATATCTCGGTGTTTCGGGAGGTGATTCGCGGCGGTCTGGATAAGGTGCTGGAGGCAGGAGCCCTGCTGGTGGGGGGGCATTCCATTGAAGATACTGAATTGAAATATGGTCTTTCGGTCACGGGCGTGGTTCACCCTGATCAGGTCTTGCTCAATGCCGGGGCCCGTCCGGGAGATCGGTTGATCCTGACCAAACCGCTGGGGCTTGGGATCCTGTCAACGGCGATCAAGGGTAATCTGGCTGGCCCAGAGGTGGAGGCCCGGATCGTGGAGGTAATGGCGACCCTGAATCGACTGGCTGCCAAGGTTATGCAGGAGCTGCGGGGCCGTGGTGAGAAGGTGCATGCCTGTACCGATATTACCGGTTTTGGTCTGCTGGGGCATCTCTCGGAGATGCTGTTGGCCTCAGGGGTGGCCGCCAGGATTTTTGGCGAACAGGTTCCGGTGCTTGCTGGAGTCAGGGAGTTTGTTGATATGGGGATCATACCCGAAGGCGCGCATGTGAACAGGAAACATTATGGCGGGATGCTTCTGGGCAGGCGGTCTGAGCAGGATTCCTTGGAGATGATTCTGGCTGATCCGCAGACCTCAGGCGGCTTGCTGATTGCGGCCAGCTCAAGTGCTGCAACTGCTATTTTGCAGGAGATGAGGGCACAGGGATATCCCCTTGCCTGTGCCGAGATCGGTGAGATTGTTGCCGGCGCTCCAGGGCAGATAGAGCTTGTGTGAGCCGGGCTGGGAACGTATGCCCGTTGCTGTTTTTACATATAGATCGGGGGAATGATATGGTGAGTGGGATTTCTTCAGAAGCTGGTCTCCAGGAGCTATGCCGGATAGGGGTGGCCCTGTCTGAGGAAAAAGATACCAACAAGCTGCTGGAGATGATCGCCAGCATGGCCAGACACTATACCAATGCCGAGGGTTGTACCTTTTATCTCTGTAATGAGGAAAAGGGCTGTCTGGATTTCTCCGTGGTCCAGAATGAAAGGCTTGCTATCTATCAGACCGGGCCGGACCGGGAAAGTGACTGGCCCAGCGTGCCGCTCTACCTGGCCGATGGCTCCGAGAATCACGGAAATGTCTCGGCCCACTGCGCCCTCACCGGCCAGACAGTCAATATCAGCGACGTGTATCATGAAACGGGCTATGACTTCTGCAGTACCCGTGCGTTTGATCGGGCGGCCGGCTACCGCTCCCGCTCCATGCTTCTTGTGCCCATGCAGGATAAGCAGGGGGATGTAATCGGGGTTCTGCAACTCCTCAACGCCCGCTCCAATGCCGATGGGGTAATTATCGACTTCCCGGAAGAGGCGGTGGGCATGGTCAAAGGACTGGCCTCCCAGGCCAGTGTCTCGGTGGTTAATGTCCAGCTTCTCAACCGGTTGAAAAAGTTCACCAGCCTGGGGGTGGCCTTGTCCGCGGAAAAGAATATTCACACCCTGCTGGAGATGATCGCTACCATGGCCCGCCAATACACTCACGCCGAGGGATGTACGGTCTATCTCTGTAATGAGGCTCGGGATATCCTGGAATTTGCGGTGATCCAGAACGAGAAACTGGATATTTTTCTGAAGATGGACGGGGAGAAAAGGGAATGGCCGCTGATCAGTCTCTATTTGGCGGACGGCAGTGAAAACCATCGTAATGTCTCGGCCCACTGTGTCCTGACCAGAGAGATCATCTCCATCCATGATGTTTACAGCGAGGATGGATTCGATTTTAGTGGTACCCGTGAGTTTGATGCCATCTCTAATTATCGGTCGAAATCTATGCTCCTTGTGCCCATGACCGACCATGAGGATGAGGTGATCGGGGTGCTCCAGCTTATTAACGCCCGGCGGGGAATCTCCCGTCATGTCTCTGATTTTCCCGAAGAGGATATCGAGCTGGTGAGCGGCCTGGCTTCCCAGGCGGCGGTGGCGGTGACCAATGTCCGGTTGGTCAAGGGCATGGAAAAACTGCTTCATTCCTTCGTTCAGTGCATAGCCGCGGCCATTGACGAGAAATCTCCCTATACCGCCGGTCATATCCAGCGGGTGGCCAGATTGACCGAGATGATGGTAAGCGGAATCAACGCGACCCAAACCGGCCCTTTTGCCGATGTCCATTTCTCCGAGGAGCAGAGGGAGGAAATCAATCTGGCGGCCTGGATGCACGATATCGGCAAGATCACCACCCCGGAGCATGTGGTGGACAAGACGACCAAACTGGAGACGATCTTTGATCGGATTGAACTGGTCCGGCTGCGGATTGAGCTTCTACGCAAGGAGCAGGAGATCGCCAGTCTGCGGTCGGGGCTGACCTCAGAGCGGAACCAGCCCTGTCCATCGGCCGGCGCAAAGCAGGAGCACGATTTTGACCGGATCTTCCAGTTTATCCGTCGGGCCAATATCGGCGGGGAGTTCATGCGGGATGAGGATCTGGTTGAGATCGAACGAATCGCATCGCTGCGCTTTGAACTGGATGGGAAGTCCACCCCCCTCCTCAATGAGAACGAGGTGGAATGTTGCTCTATCCGCAAGGGAACCTTGACCGAGAAGGAGCGGCAGATCATCAACCATCATGTGGCAGTGGGCATCCGAATGCTGGAGAGTCTGCCCTTCCTCAAAAAATGGGCCAGGGTTCCCGAGTATGCAGGGATGCATCACGAAAAGCTTGATGGCAGCGGCTATCCCAAGGGGAAAAGGGGTGAAGAGATCTCCCTGCCGGCCCGAATTCTCGCAGTGGCCGATGTCTTCGAGGCCCTGACCGCCTCCGACCGGCCTTACACGGTCGGCAGGAGTCTCGCCGAGGCCTTGCGGATCATGGAGCTTATGGTCAAGGCCTTCCATCTTGACGGCGCCATCTGTGATTTTCTGGTGGAGAGCGGGATCGTCAGCAGATACGTGGCGGAGCATCTTGCCGACAAACAGCAGGGACATTACTGCTGGAATGGCAAGGAATATCAGGACTTTTTGCCTGTTTGAAAAGTTGGTTCCCGATAATTATTTCTTTTCATTCTTTTTCGTAACTGCTAAATTTTGCACCAAGGTGTCTCCGTGCTCAATGCGCAGAGAGGAAGCATCCGGTAGTTTATAACGTCACTCTCTTATCTTATTTACCCCGCAGGAGGATTGTCATGGGAGAGCAGTTTAGTGTTCAGGTCCGGGATGGGCAGGTCCGGACCAAGCCATCTTTTTTAGGCGCCGTGATTGCGACGGTTCACTACGGAGATCGGCTGGCGGTTGTGCAGTCCAAGGAGTCCTGGGTGGAGGTTGCCCTTCCCGGATCAAAGCAGGGCTGGATTCACCTTTCCGCCCTGACGGAAAAGGAGATCATTCTCAATCCGAATGCCCAGCAGGTCAGTCAGGCGGCGAGCAGTGACGAGCTGGCCCTGGCCGGCAAGGGCTTCAACAAGCAGGTGGAGGAGCAGTTCCGTAAGCAGAATAGTCAGGCCAATTTTGCAGGGGTGGACAAGATGGAGACCTTCCGGGTCTCCCAGGAGGAGATGGCGCAATTCTTGAAGGCGGGTGATCTGAAGCCTCAGGGAGGTGCGGCATGAAGGCACGAAGATTGAACAGAAGGACTTTTCTCGCCACGGGCGCCAGGATCGGTATGACCGGCCTTGCCCTGAGTGGCTCCTCCCTGCTCCTTCAGGGCTTTGGTTTCGGTGATCTTGGCTCCACCATCGAGCAGGCCTCTAAGCTCACGAACTCCGCGACTAAGAGTTTCACCGCCGTATCCAAGGCCATGGAGGACATTACCCCGGAACAGGAGTATTATATCGGTCGCACTATCGGGGCCATTGTTCTCAATAAATACAAGCCCTATGAGCAGGAGACCGGCAACCGCTATCTGAACCTCCTGGGCCAGACCCTGGCCCGCTTTTCTGATCTTCCCGAACTCTTTGACAGCTACCATTTTCTGATTCTCGATTCGGCCGAGATCAATGCCTTCGCCACCCCCAGCGGCCTGGTCTTCGTCACCCGGGGGATGCTCCAGTGCTGTGGCCATGAAGACGCCCTGGCCGCGGTTCTGGCCCATGAGATCGGCCACATCCAGCTTAAGCACGGCTTGCATTCCATTGAAAAAGATCGCATCACCAAGGCCACCTCGATTCTGGCCATCGAGGGGACCAAAAATTTCGCTAAATCCGATATCGCCAATCTCACTTCGACCTTTGAGGATTCGATCAACGATATCACCAGCGCCATGATCAATAACGGGTACTCCCGTTCTTTTGAAAATGCGGCGGATGCGGCGGCGGTGACCCTGCTTGGACGGGTCGGCTATAATCCGGCAGGACTCATTGATATGCTGCGGATTATGAGCAAACAGCTCAAGCCAGGCGGCCTTGATTTTGCTAAGACCCATCCCTCACCGGAGAGCCGGATCGAGAACCTGGAAAAGTTGGTTGCCGAGACAGGGGCTCAAACGCCAGCGGCATCTCAGCAGCGTCGCTTCGAGGCAGCTTTGAAAGGGGTATGAGCAAAACAGGGCGGGCCAGACTCCTTCAGGCCGCCGCAACATCCTGCACCGGAATCCTGATCGCCCTGTTTCTCTGGCTTAATGGTTTTCTCGCTGGTTGGGAGGACCGGGTCTGGGATCTGGAAAGCAGGTGGTTTGCCGCACCCGGCCCTCATACCAAGGAGATTGTTCTGGTCCTTGTTGACCAGAAGAGTCTGGAGTGGGCTCAGTCGCAACTGGGAGTGACCTGGCCCTGGCCCCGGGAGCTGTACGGGGCCATTCTCGACAACTGCCGCCGGCATCAGGCCCTGGCAGTGGGCTTTGACGTCCTTTTTACCGAGCCCTCAAGCTTTGGCGTGGATGATGATCTGGCGCTCGGCGATGCCATCAAGGCCATGGGCCGGTTCGCGGCTGGGTCGGTTTTTCCGGGCAAGGGAGATGGCGGACCACGGCAGTGGCCCGCTGATGTGCCCCGCCCCTCGTCCCGTTTTGCCAGGGGAGCGGGTGGTGATTCTTTTCCTGCTCCTCATTATGGTTCCGCAACCATGCCCATCAAGGAAGTTGCCGCCAGTCCTTCCATCCTTTGTAATGTCCACCAGGACCCGGACCGGGACGGCATCTACCGATCCCTACACCCTCTGACCTTCTTTGACCAGCAGCCATTGCCGGGACTGGGAATCGGCGTTTATCTGGCCGCCCACCCTGAAGCCCGGATGACCTGGGAAGTGAAGTCGATGACTGTGGATGGGACGACCATTCCGGTTGATAAACAGGGCAGGACCCTTCTTCGTTTCCGGGGTCCGGCCGGGACCTTTCCGGCCCTTAGCGCCGCCTCGCTTTTGGCCGAGGAGATGGCCCTGCGCGCAGGGCGAAGTGAGGGGGTGGGACAAGGCGGGGAAAAACTGCAAGGCAAGTACGTCCTCTTCGGCTTTTCGGCGCCCGGTCTTTTTGATCTGCGGCCTACCCCGGTGGACGGTATCTTCTCCGGGGTGGAGATCAATGCCACCCTCCTTGATAACCTGCTGGACAACGATTTTATCACCAGAGTCGATCCGAAAAAAGAGTTTGGGGTGCTCTGCCTGCTCGTCATTTTGGCGGGTATCCTTACTACCCTGTATCCCGGACCCGCTACCCTGACCGGATTTTCCCTCTGTTTTGCTTTGCTGCCGCTTGTCCTGGCCGTGCTCAGTTATCGCCAGGGACTGCGGTTGGAAATTTTGCCTCTGGAGAGCGGCCTTCTGGTCACTAACGGTCTTGCCATTTTTCTTGATTATCAGCGCGAAGGGAAACGACGTCGTTTTATCAAACACTCCTTCCGCCATTACCTCAGTCCACATGTCATTGAACAACTGATCGAAAATCCTGGGAAACTGCGTCTGGGCGGTGAACGGCGAGAACTCTCTATTTTCTTCTCTGATCTTCAGGGTTTTACCACTATCTCCGAGGGCCTGGAACCGGAGGCGTTGACTACTCTGCTCAATGCCTATCTGTCGGCTATGACCGATATTATTCTGGAAGAGGATGGGACGGTGGATAAATACGAGGGAGACGCGATCATCGCCTTCTGGAACGCGCCGATTGACGTGGCTGACCATGCGGTACGGGCGGTGCGGGCTGCCCTGCGTTGTCAGAAAAAGCTGGCCGAGTTGCGGCCGCGCTTCAAGGAGCAGTACGGTCATGACCTGTTTATGCGGATCGGGATCAATTCCGGTCCGGCCGTGGTCGGCAATCTGGGCTCATCGACCCGTTTTGATTACACCATGCTGGGGGATGCGGTGAACCTGGCGGCCCGTCTGGAAGGGGCGAACAAGCAGTTCGGCTCGTATTTGATGATCTCCGGGGCCAGCCGGGAGCAGATTGGGGAAGCCTTCCCCTGCCGGGAGCTGGCCAAGCTGACCGTGGTCGGTCGCAAAGAACCGGTGCGGGTCTATGAGCCCTTTCTTCCCGAAGAATTTCAGCGGGCAGAGGCCAGGTGTCGGACCTTTGATCAGGGCCGGCAGGCCTTTTACCAGGGGCAATTCCAAGAGGCCATCACCCTCTTCTCCTCAATAGCCGATGAAGACCCACCCTCTGCCCATTATCTTACTCAATGTCGGGAGTTAGTCGAAAGAGGGGCCGGCGACAATTGGCAGGGGATTTGGTCGCTTACCAGTAAATAACCAAGGTGGTGCGGGGGTAGCTCTGTCTATACAGCGGCAGATTTTCTGCTGTTTGCTCTCAGCTTGGATTCTGGTCTGAACAAGGGAAATAGGACGAGAGATCAATGCGCTTGTTGCGAAGCACCGATTCAAGGAGATCCCGGCTCTTCAAAATCACAGTTGAGGGATCCAGATAGTGGACAAACTCCGAGGAGGGGTTGTGCATCTCAATAAAGATCCTGGCCTTTTTATTCATGCCCTGGATGCGGGAAACGGCATGAAGGGTTTTGATATCCGGTTCCTGGAAGCGGGCGTTGGAAAAGACAAAGATATAAGCGGCCTCCTCGATGTTGGCCTGTTTCAACGCCGAAGGACTGATTGGTACTCCGCGGACGAAAAAAGTATGCGGATAAGGATTGACCCCTACCAGATCTGTGACCACTACGGTATCACGCCCGGCCAGTTCAGGATAATGAGGGATGGTCTGTAAGAGTTCATCGGCAAAGGCTGTATATTCACAGATCACAATATGGTCTGTGCTGTGTATCTGGGCTGTGCCCAGACGATCCCTGTGCATGAGGTTGTGCAGTTTTTCCGCGGTCAGGGTGATGAAATTGGTGTAGCAGTAAATGCCGGTGATGATGGTGATGGCCCCGGCAATCCGGCCCTGCAAGGTGAGAGGTGAAATGTCGCCATAGCCCACGGTGGTGGAACTGATCAGCCACCACCAGACCACATCGCCCATGGAGTGAATAGAGGGGTTGATCGTGTGTTCATAGCTCCAGAAGATCCCGGAGGAAATGGCAAAACTGATGATGAGGAGTGCCCCCAGAAAGCGAAATTGTTTTTTCATGGATGTGATGGAGTTTTCTGATAGCGGTATGGTGATTTATTTATCTGAAACAGTAAATCATGCTTTTTTTAATTGTTGGAAATTTCTTGCCACTTTAAAAGGAATGGCGAGACAGGTCTTGCCCATTCGCAGAAGAGGGTTTGTGATCAGGTGTCTTCGATAGATTCTGCCCCAGCTTTTTGATGAGAGTTTTCTTTTATCTTCAGGAACGGATGTGAGAACTCTATCGTAAACGATTTTCTGGGTGGCTGTTGCACCAAGTGAAATGACATTGGGATCGTTCATAACCGGGTGACGGGATTTCATTGTTTCAGAAGGTGAGAGCTGAAGGCCGTTGTTCAGGCCACCACAATGGCGAAGAGCAGTTCAGTCAGGCGAATCAGGTCTTTCAGGTCAAGGCATTCATCTGTGGTATGAACCTTGTCCATGCCGGTGGCGATGATGGCGGTGGGCAGACCGAAGCTGTTGAGGATGTTGGCATCGCTGCCGCCTCCGGCAATCTGAAACTCCAGGTTCCGGCCGAGATTCAGGCCGGCCTGATTGACTCGTGCCAGCACCGGATCGCTCAACTCAAGGCGCATGGCCGGGTATTCCAGTTGGACGTTGATCTCCACCGATGGCGCGGGAGTCAGGGCTGCAGGGATGGGATTCCCCAGTGTCGCTCGCTCCTGGGCCGGAGTCTCGTCTTCGTCTCGCTTACCTGGCGGGAGCGGCCAGCATTCAATCACCTGCTGAAATGTCCGTTTAATCTTTTCGGTGTGAGCGGCCAGTTTCTGCAGGGAGTGGCTTCTGACCTCCCCTTCAAGGGTGATGTGGTCCGGGATGATGTTGGTGGCCACCCCTCCGTGAATGAGTCCGAAGTTGGCCGTTGATTCCTCATCCAGGCGTCCCAGACGGAGGTTGGCAATAGCGCTTGCCGTCAGGCACAGGGCGCTGATCCCCTGTTCCGGATGGAGTCCGGCATGGGCGGCAATACCGTGGACCTCGATCTGCAGTTTGTTGGCGGCCGGTGCCCCGGTTATGATCCGGTCAATACCCGTTGAGTCGAGGGCATATCCAAAGCTTGCGGTCATCTTGGTGCAATCCAGGGCCTTGGCCCCGAGCAGTCCGATCTCTTCGCAGGTGGTGAACAGGAGCTCGATTGGCCCATGGTCAATCTTGTTTTCCCGGAGTATCCGGATCAGTTCAATGAGGGCGGCAATTCCTGATTTGTCGTCACTGCCCAGCACGGTGTCATCACGACTGGTGAAGATGTCGCCGGTGCGTACTACCTTTACCCCGCAACCAGGCTCCACGACGTCCATGTGACAGGCAAAAAAAATCGTTTCCAGATCCGGTTTATTGCCGGGAATGGAGATGATGAGGTTGCCGCAGTCAGAACCGGTTTGTTCTGCAGAAGTATCTTCCTCAATACTTGCAGCCTCCAGGTCATGAAAAGTCCTGATCAGATAGTCGGATACCCCTTTTTCCCTGCGGGATGGACTGTCAATTTCGCAGAGTTGCACAAAGGTGCGTGCCAGTCGTTCCTGATCGATAGGGATGTTCATCTGTCTTATTTCCTCTCGTTTGCTGTTAGCAGCACCACGGCATGGCAATCAATGCCTTCTTCCCGGCCGGTAAATCCCATTTTTTCGGTGGTGGTGGCCTTCAGGTTGATCTGCTCAGTGCTTACCTGGCAAGCCGTGGCCAGAGTTTGGCGCATGGTGTCCATATAGGGCGCCAGTTTCGGGGCTTGGCAGATGATGGTGATATCGGCGTTAGAAATGGTAAAACCTTTGCCTGCGGCCAGCTCCATAACCTGCTCCAGCAGGGTGATGGAGTAGACATTTTTGAAGCGCTGATCCGAGTCCGGGAAATGACGACCGATATCGCCCATCCCCAGCGCCCCAAGCACCGCATCACACAGGGCATGGGTAACCACATCGGCATCGGAGTGGCCGGCAAGGCCGAGGGTATGAGGGACGGTAACTCCTGCCAGGACAAGGTTTCTACCTGGAATAAGGCGGTGGGCGTCATAGCCGTGACCGATACGCATGGTGGGGATGGAGGGTGGGCGCATGATTTTTTCCGCCAGGATCAGGTCATCGGGTCGAGTGATTTTGATGTTGGTCTCGGAGCCTTCAATCAGGGTGACCGCAATCCCTGCCAGTTCCAGCAGGGCGGCCTCATCGGTCACATCCTGATCATTAAATGCCGCATAGGCCTGCTTGAGCAGCGGTAGCCTGACTGCCTGCGGGGTCTGGGCCTGCCATAGGCCCTGTCGGTCAACGGTTGCCGCGATGGTCTGATCAGGATGGGAACTTTTCAAGGTGTCTTTGACCGGTATGGCGGCAATAGCCGCGCCATGCTGCCAAGCCGCCTCAAGGCATCGCTGGATGAGATCCGGTGTGACCAGTGGCCGGGCGCCGTCATGGACTAAAACGATCTCGGTCTCATCCGTCAGGCACTCCATGCCGGCCAGCACCGAATCCTGCCGTCTTCGGCCGCCAGCGGTGACAATAATGGCTTCGCTGGTCAGGTTGTATTTTGTGAGAAGTTGGTGGGTCTCCGCAATAAAGTTTTGGGGGACAACAACGATAAAGCGGTCAATAGAGGGCACGGCGACAAAGGCCCGGATGGTATGGATCAGGATGGGAACGCCGGCCAGGCGATGGTACTGTTTCGGATGATCCAGGCCCATTCTGGTTCCGCTTCCGGCGGCAGGGATAATGGCGGCGGCAGATGGCATAAACGAGATAAGAGAAGAATAAACCGTTGTGTGCAAATAATTGTAAAATTAAAATGCAACGATCGGCATAAGGGGCTGTAACGAAATAATTGTATATTATGCCAGGCGCCTCTTAAAGAAACAGCCGGAAAAGATAGCTGTTTCTTTGTTGCGGCATAAGGTGGTGTAAAGAGGTTTGAGCAAACAAAGACTTGCTCAAACCTCTAACGCCACCTAAAAAACGAAGCGGGTTATAAGCCGAATTCTGTTCCCCGCATGCGGGGCCATGATCATTTCACTATGGATGCCGGTTGCCCGGCACCTCTTGCAACCTACCCGGAGACAATGAGCGGGCAGCCCTTAAACGTCTCCCTATTTGGTCTTGCTCCGAATGGGGTTTACCTTGCCCTGGAATGTCACCATCCAGGCGGTGAGCTCTTGCCTCGCCGTTTCACCCTTACCCAGCACCATCCTAGGCGGTTTATTTTCTGTGGCACTTTCCCCCGGTCACCCGGCGTTCGCGTTACGAACCATCCTGCCCTGCGGAGTTCGGACTTTCCTCCCCGGCACAAGGCCGGAGCGATCATGCACCCGCTTCACCCGCATCATAGCGTGAGAACAGAAAAGTTAAAAGGAGAAAGTCAGCCGACTGTCGCTATTCTCTATTCCTGGTCTTCCGGCGCCTGATAGTAGATGATGCGTTGACAGACCGGGCAATCGAGGTGTCGATCTCCGCGCAGGAGGATGTTAAATTGCTGAGGAGGGATACTCATGAAGCAGCCCTGACAGACACCCGCAAGGACATTGACCACAGCCAGGCCCTTGCGCCGTTCTCGCAGGATATTGTATTTGTTGAGAAGTTTCCCCTCAACTTCACTGGCGTATTTCTGCCGTTTGCTGTCTTGTCCTTGTTTGTTTTTGTGAATGGCCTCAATGGCCTCTTTGGTTTTGGCTGTTTCTGCCACCAGGTTTTTTGCTTCTTCCTGTAAGAGTTCCTGTTGTCTGGTGATCTGGGCCGTCAGGGATTCCACTTCTTCCATGATGGCGACAATTTTTTCCTCTTTTTCCTTGATGCTTCGCTTGCCATCTTCGATTTCCTTGAGCAGGGCGGTCTGTTCCCGTCCGGTCTGGACCTGCATCATCTTTGATTGGCGGGACTTTACATGGGCCAGGTCCTCGCTCAGTTCAAGATCCAAGGTGCGGTGTTCTTTTTCCAGAGTGTTGATCTGCTCATGGAGATCGTCAATATCAGCCTCCCGTTGGGTGAGCATGGCGCTTTGCTGCTCAAGGGCGTCCTGTTTCTGTTGTATCTCATTGTCAATGGTGTCAAGGTGCAGGTCAATTTTTTGTAGTGAAATGAGTTGCGAGATGACTTCGTTCAAGGTGGCTCTCCTGGGTCGCTTAGTTGGGTGAAATGTTATATGAAATTATTTTTGTGGTTGCAGGTAAAAGGGTGTCTTTCGGTCTGGGTCAAGAATACGTCCAGCGACCAGTTGTTGGCCGTGGCCCATTCTTGTATCCTGCCTTGCAGGAAAGGCATAACTGGTTGTTCGGTGCCATAATGGGTGCCATCGATGATACAGAATCCACATTCTTCTGCCCAGCGGGCGGTGCTGTGTTTGATTTCTGCCGAAAGATAGATGTCTGCACCCCGCGCTCGTGCGGTCTCTGCAAGCTCTGATCCGCTGCCGCCGCAGAGGGCCATTGTCTTGATTTGTTCTGGTATTGTGCCGGCTATCTGGATGGTTTCGAGCTGTAAGGCATGGAAGAGTCTGTCCATCAATGCAGGGGCAGAAAGCGGGGGATCAAAGATGCCTATGCGGCCCATTCCGGTTGCTTTTGTTTCTTCCATTGTTCCGGGACGAAGCGGGGCCAGGGCGGTAAGGCCAAGGGCTAAGGCCAGGGCATCGTTTGTTCCTTCGGCGGCATTATCAAGATTGGTGTGGCAACTGATAATGTTGATCTTGTGGGTCAACGCTTTTTCAAGAAAGATGCCGCCAGGGGAGTTGGTGATGATCGAGGTCAGGGGATGGAAGATGCAGGGGTGGTGAGTGATAAGGGTGTTTGCCCCAAGGGCAATGGCTTCGTCCAGAAGTTGAAGGCCTGGGTCAAGTCCAAGCAGGATCGAGGTGACGCGCGCCTCTGGATCGCCTGCAAGCAGCCCGACATTATCCCAGCTTTCAGCAAGAGAAAAGGGGGCAAGCTGATCAAGGCAGGCAAGGATATGCTTGATTTGCACCTTCATGTTGTCTGCCTCTGGCCGGAGTGTGCGGCAGGCAATAAAAAAAGGTACATCCCGGGAGGGGTGTACCTTTTTATTTCATTTCGCCTGAGCCAGAGGTGATCATCCTTGATGGCCAGATTGCGTATGGGAACTGTTGCCTTCCCTGTTTTGTTTGTGAGAGCAGATAATGTATTCAAGGAACCTGGTGGTTGGATGCAGATTCTGTAGCAAGATTCTCTGTTAATTGGTGGGCGCAGTAGGACTCGAACCTACGACCGACCGGTTATGAGCCGGTGGCTCTAGCCAGCTGAGCTATGCGCCCTTTCTGACAACAAACCTGTTACTATACGGGCAGGATGTCGGTATTGTCAACAAAAAAAGGTTGTTTTGTGAGGAGCAAGTAAATTGTTGAGAGTTATTGTGTGGAATCTCTTCGGTTTTAACGAGGGGCAAGGAGATGGTATAGGTGCTTGGTGTGGTCGATAGGACATTTTGAAGGTATTCAATTTAGACGATGAAGAGGAGCGGGATGACAGACCGGCAAGTGACTGAGTTGGATTTCATACAGGTGGTGCTGGTGGAGGACGAGATAGATTCTGGCAGAATGAATGGTTTTTTGAAATAAAAACTATGGCTAACCTCGTGTTGACAAGAGATTGGGCGTGTAGTTTTATAATTTGAATGTTAGTGAAAATTCGAGGAAATGATGTGGCCGGATATGAAACCCTTTTGCCCCTTAATTGCTGATGAGCAAGCATAAGCCCAAAATACTCATTATTGATGATGAACCGGTAATCGGTTTGATGATGACTGATATCCTCAAAGATGAGGGGTATGCTCTCTTTTTTGCAGTTGATGGGCGGGATGGTCTGGCCAAAGCCAACTCCATTCATCCGGATCTTATCTTCCTGGATATGTGCATGCCGGTTCTTGATGGGGTTGGTTTTCTGAAGAAATTGAACGAACAGGGGAAGTTATCCTGTCCTATTCTTGCTATCACTGCCTATGAAGATGATGTGGCCCTGAGTGAATGTTTTGATCAGGGGATCTTTTCTTTGATTCGCAAACCCTTTCATGCTTCCGAAATCATTGCTCTTTGTCGCCGCTATACCAAGCTTACCGAGATCAAAAATCGGCTTTCCTTCAACCTGGAGACGGTTGCATTTCTGAGTAAACAGGCCTCATCTTTTGGTCTCGATAGCATGGAGGAACAGGACTTGATTGAGGCCATTCCCTTGCCGATCTTCGTCAAAAATCGGGAGCGGGTACTGGTCCAAGTCAACAAGGCGTTCGAGACTTTTACCGGTCTTGATCGAGGTGCAATTGTGGGTAAGACCTGCGAGGAGATCAGTTGTGACCGGCAGTTTATTACCAATGATCATGAAACTGAATCTACTCTTGTCGTGGAAGGCCATCTTGCCTGCCATGAGCAGGTGGTTACGGATCGACAGGGCAAGCCGCAGGAGGTAATTATCTGCCGTTCTGTTGTTGTCAACGGAACCAATAGCCAGCCGGTAGCGATCCTTGGGATCATGATTGATATCACTGAGTTTGGTTTTTCCTCTTTTAAAAAGATGTTGGCGAACAGCTATCCGAGTCTTTCGCCCAGAGAACGCGAAGTGGCCAATCTGGTCAGGCTGGGGATGAGCAATAAGGAGGTCGCCCAGCAACTCAATATTGCCCTCTGCACCGTGGAGTATCATCGGACCAATCTGCGGGAGAAGCTGGGGTTAAAAAAGGCTATGTTCCCTTTAAGTGTTGAAACTGCCCCAGAGAAATGGCGAGCAAAGACTCTGGTGAAATTTGGGGATGTTGCTCAAGAGAACGCCGCCACCCCAGATAATTCGACAGATACTTTGTGGCTACACCATGA
>CAISPV010000004.1 GCA_903887485.1 uncultured Desulfobulbaceae bacterium
AGCCCCAATCAGTTTCCCTGATTGGGGCTTTCTTGCGTCTGATGATAGGGATTTGTTTTGGAAGTCCGAGAACTTCCTGTCTTCCTTTGCCTTCTGTCTTTCGCCCTTTTCTTGACAGATTGCTGATTTCTGGATAATGGGGAAATCATCAGCAAATCTTGAGACAGTTTGGAAAAAAAATTGTAAATACTACTTAACTTTGATTTTACAGAAATAGGGTGGGAGCAGGTGTAGGAATATAAACTATCAATCAATAAGGAAGAGAAGATGAGAAAGAAGATTACGATTATTGGGGCAGGAAATGTTGGGGCAACGGCAGCGCACTGGGCGGCGGCGAAGAATCTTGGTGATGTAGTTCTCCTTGATGTGGCAGAGGGTATCCCTCAGGGCAAGGCCTTGGATCTGTTGCAGTGCGGGCCAGTGGAAGGATTTAACTATCGGGTGACGGGGAGCAATGATTACAAAGATACGGCCAATTCTGATGTAGTGATCATTGCCGCCGGACTTGCCCGTAAGCCTGGGATGTCGCGTGATGATCTGCTTGCCATCAATGTCTCCATCGTCAAGGCCTGTGCCGAAGAGGCGGTCAAACATTCACCGGATTGTGTATTGATTGTGGTCACCAATCCTATAGATGCCATGGTGCATACGGCCTTCAAGGTGACCGGCCATCCCAAACAGAAGGTGATCGGCATGGCCGGAGTGCTTGATTCCGCCCGGTACCGCACCTTCTTGGCCGAGGCTATAGGCGTGGCCCCACGAGACGTAAATGCCCTGGTCATGGGGATCCATGGGGATAACATGATGCCCCTTGTCCGCCTGGCCAATGTCGCAGGTGTTCCGATCACCGATCTCCTGTCTGCTGAGAAAATAGCCCAGATCGTTGATCGGACCCAGAAGGGTGGAATCGAGATCGTCAATCACCTGAAAACAGGTTCGGCCTTTTATACCCCTGGGCTGGCGGCGGTGGAGATGGCCGAGGCCGTGCTTACGGACTCACAACGGGTGTTGCCTTGCGCGGCCTATCTGGAGGGTGAATTCGGTATAAACGGCTATTTCCTCGGGGTGCCGGTGGTGATTGGCGCTAAGGGAGTGGAACGAATTCTTGAGTTTGAATTGACCAGTGACGAGAAGGCGGCCATGGCCCTGTCGGTGACAGCCGTCCAGAAACAGATGGAAGCGACAGGTATTTAACTCCGTGTCGCAACTTTCTAATGGCCACTCTTTAAACAACGGGGATCAGGATTCAATTGGCCGCCCCCTGGAACTGCTTATGGGCCGGCAGATGTCGGCCCTTGACCTGCTTCCCCATGCTGATCTGCGTGAAAAGCTGGTGGAGCTGGTCCTCTATGGCGAACCGGCAGGTCTTGACGCTGAAACGACCGTTCAGTTTAAGCATCTGCGGACAGCCCTTGAGGACAAGGCGGTTAAGGACGTGCGGATTGTGGTCTTTGGCGGTGGAACTGGGCTCTCCAATCTCATTGGCGGCGACAGTCGCATCACCACCTGGGCCCGTAAGCCTTTTGTCGGCCTGAAAGAGCTCTTTCCCCAGACCCGCGCCATTGTCTGTGTGACTGATGATGGCGGTTCCTCCGGCGAATTGCAGAAAGATCTGCCCTTGATCGCCCTTGGTGATATCCGTCATGTCCTGCTCTCATCCATCCAGTCGGTCAGGCTTCAGGCCCTTTATGGTTTGATTCCCGCCCAGGCCATAGAGGTGGTCTCGGTGCTGTCATCTCTTTTTAACTATCGGTTCACGCAGAGACCTGATGCCGCATCCACGCTTGTGGCCCAGGCAGGTGTAGATCTTGGTTGTCTGCCGATGCCCATGAGAGAGACGCTGGCAGGTTTAATTGCTCTCTTGTATACCGATCCGCGCCTTGATCCTACCCTCTCCAGACCGCACTGCCTGGGTAATCTTATTCTGGCGGCGGCTATTTATGCCGAGATCCCGCAAACAATAGCCAATGACGAACTCATGGCTAATCATGATCTGCTGGCGGCCCCTCTGGCTCGCGGTTTGAGCGCTCTTGCCGCAATCCTTGGAGTAGCGGAACAGGCTGTTCTGCCCTGCACTTCCACCCAGGCCCAGTTGAGCGTGCTCTACAGTAACGGGGTGCAGGTTACCGGTGAGTATAAATCAGGGCATGCCCAACGCGGTTATCCGGTTGAGCGTGTTTCCGTTGAATTCTGTGGAAAACCTCAGGTGAATACTGAGATTCTGGATGCTATTGCTCAGGCAGATATTCTGATCATGGCCCCAGGCAGCCTGTACAGTTCGTTGATCCCTATCTTTCAGGTTCCCGGTTTGGCCCAGGCAGTGCGTAACAATCAGCGGGCACTAAAGATCCTGGTCTCCAATCTCTGGGTGCAGGCTGGAGAGACGGATCGGAGTATGGGGGATGGCGAGCGCAAGTTTCATGTCTCAGATCTGCTCAGGGCCTATGAGCGCAATATACCCGGAGGCACAAAGGGCCTCTTTGAGCAGGTGCTCTGCCTGTCGCTCAAGGATGTGCCTGCCTCGGTGCTCCAGAGGTATGCGGTCGAGGGAAAGGTCCCCATCTATCTTGATCGGGCAAAGGTCATAACCCAGGGCTTTACCCCTATTGAATGTGGCATTTTTTCCAGCACGGCACTGGCCGAGCACGGTGTTATTCAACATGGCCCAAATCATCTCACCAAGGTCATTAAAACCTTATGGGCCATTTTTGACCATTTTAAGCTCACAAGGCAGGAACGCTCGTGTGTCGCACGCGGAGTGGACTGCTCGAATGCAGCAATCTTTGGGGATGATGGAGGTGGAATTTCAGAACAGGAACTTTCCAACAACGAGGCCCTGGCGGATGAATCGGTGTGGGGTTCCAGAAAAACAGCCGTGCGTCCCTCAAGCCGTTACCAGCAGATAGAGCAACGAATGGCGGATCTCTCCATAGAGATTTGTGGGTGTCCGGTCGCTCCAGAACTGACTGATAAAATCCAGCGAATGGTTAAAGATATCCTCTGGCGTCACCTTGATATTCCCCTTGCCCATCTTGCGTATATGTGTGGGATTGTCTGTATTGAACAGGAGTTGTGGCGGCGCAGTCAAAAGTGGGATAATGTCTTTTCTTTTTATGATCCTGAAGATGGTCTGATCAAGATCAGGAAAGACCAGTTGGAGCAGGAGCAGACCTTTGAGGTGGCTTTTCTGGTGGCCCTTGGCCAGTCTCTTCTGGGGAATTATGCCCGTCATAAGGAGATGAAACCCCTGAAGATCGATGGCGTTTCTCTTGGCAAGGTGTATCATCTGCATCTGCGTCCGACTTCTGAGCGAACCTGCTGGTTCAGTGATCAGGAGTTGCGGCGGTATCTGGAACTCACCCGGATGCTGTCGGCAGCGACGGGCATGAACGTCCTAGTGTCGCCCGAGCCAGGGATGGTGGAAGGGCGAGAGACGGAAGACCCTGTTCATTTTACCAGACTGATCAATGGTGATGAAGGGTTTACTCCCCCCGGGATGGTTATGGGACTTAACTATGCCTGGTATCTGGATAACCGTTTTGCCAGTCATGTGGAGTATAAGATGGCGGTGATGAAGATTGCCCCTGCAAGTCTGATCCCAGAGCAGGTAAAGATGCTGGGCCGCCGGCAGCAGCTGGTGAGCTTTTTTCGAGAGGTGGTTTTTCGTAAGACCATGTAACAAAATCAGGTTCTTCCTGACACCACTGACATTTCAAGGGTGGTCCATTTCTTATGACCATTTTGGGTACATTATGCCATGACCAGCGACAAGGGATCCACGGCACCACCAAACAGCAACCTCTGACCCTCTATCTCCATGGTGATATTTCCTCAATGGTTGAAATGATCACAAGACATTAATGTGAGGAGTTTACGCAGCTCGGAGGGATTCACCGCAACGGGCGGACACGCACTTCAATTTCGGGCGTGTCTTTTAGTAGCTCCGTGAGCCTCGTCGGATCTGTCTCTCCGTAGTGGTAAGGATAGAGGATTTTCGGCTTGAATGCCTTCGCAGCATCAGCCACCATCTCCGGGGTCATAGTATGCGGAAGATTCATCGGCAAGAAGGCACAGTCAATACCATGCAGGGCCTTCATCTCCGGTATGTTTTCGGTATCTCCCGCCACATAGATATGCTTGTCACCAAAAGTCAATACATAGCCGTTACCGACACCTTTCGGATGAAAGGCCTGGCCGTTGTCCCGCTTATGGACGATATTATAAGCAGGAATGGCCTCTACTTTTATACCCAACACCGTTTGGATATCGCCGTTTTTCATGACTATACCTCCCGGCACCTTGTCAGTGCAAACAGGCGGAAGTACCACAACCGTATCAGTGGTTCGAATACTCTGGAGTGCAACCGGGTCAAGATGGTCGGGATGATCATGGGTAAGGAAAATCAGGTCAGCCTTAGGGAGCTTCGTGTAATCGGCAACACGGCTGTATGGATCAATATGGATAATTTTCCCGCCGAAGGTCATCATCAGTGACCCATGCCCGATGAAAGCAAGCTCCAGATCACCGGCCGATGTACTGATGACATCTTTCTTTATTGGCTCCTGTGCTGTTGCCGTTAATGCGCCAAACGACAGCATGACTACGATGAGAGCTAATGCGATTTTCATAATCAATATTCTCCTTTTCTGTTACCTTTTTTCTTAAACCATCAGGGGTAAGAAGTTTGTAACCATGGAATATTTGAACTCTTTTATTCTCAACGAGCTTCTCAGTAGCTGAAAAGGTTATGGTTTATAATGCGCATAGTCAGTATACCCTTCAGGGCCAGGTGTATACCAAAGAGACATATCCTCAGCAGGATTCAAAGGCCAATTATTTCTATATCTTTCGGGTAAGTCGGGGTTTGTTATAAAAGGGCGTCCAATTGCTATGATGTCAGCATTGCCTTCTGCAAGCCTCTCTTCAGCAGTCTCTTTGGTATAACCGCAGTTCCCAATAATAACGCCCTGAAAAAGCGGCCGAAATTCTGCCAAGGTCATCGGCTCACCTTTTCCGTGAAAACCAAAGGCTAAACCATCCATGATATGCAGATAACCAAGCCTTAATTTGTTTATCTCTTTAGTGACATAAAGAAATAATTCCCGATAGTCATCACAACCCATATCATTAAAAACCCCGTTTGGTGAGATACGGGCTCCAACCTGATCTGAGGGCCACACCTCAAGGACCGCTTCCAGTACCTCTTTAAAAAAGCGGAACCTGTTCTCTATGCTGCCGCCGTATTGATCTTCACGGTGATTCGTCGTTGCATCAAGAAATTGATTAATCAGATAGCCATTGGCTCCATGCACCTCTACACCAGAAAAACCAGCTGCTTTGGCATTTTCTGCCGCTTTTCGATAATCATTGACTGTTGCCTTAATTTCATCCACGGTAAGTGGGCGTGGGGTTTCGTAAGGTTTACTGCCAAGAGGCGTGTGAATGTGGTCACCGTTTAACTTCACTGCAGAAGCAGAAACAGGAAGGTTGCCATCATGAAAATCGCTGTGCGATGCTCTGCCGCAATGCCAAAGCTGCATAAAAACAGGTGTACCTGTTGGTTTGATTTTTTCCGTGACTTTTCGCCAGCCCTCGACCATTTCATCAGTAAAAATTCCCGGGGAATCAATCCAGCCAATACCCTGTTTTGAAATCACCGTCGCCTCCGTTATCAAAAGACCAGCGCCGGCTCTCTGAACATAATACTCAGCCATAAGGTCGTTAGGTACACGCTCTTTTCCAGCACGGCCTCTTGTCATTGGAGCCATTGCTATTCGGTTTTTCAAACGAAGTTTACCGATTGATAGCGGTTTAAACATTTTGCTGCTATTCATACCAGATCATCCCCCTTTGTTTTTTTAATGACAAGTTAACGTTTACATCACCAGCCAGCCATCGAACTATTGTGGAAACAAACAGCGCCCCTTCTGGTCTGGTGAATGTGCTGGTGTACGCCCGGCACGGGCGTGATCTAATGGGGTGTAAGTCCCCTGTATGTAAACCCGGTACCGTTAAGATAACAGAACCATAAATACTAGCCGAAGGCAAGGGCGACCTCGCGCGAGTTTATCTGAAGGACTCGGAGCATAGCGGAGAGAACGAGCTGCAAGCGAAAGCGACCGCAGGGAGCGGTAGCCCGGAAAGTGCAAAAAACTATGAGCCGACGAACAGAAATGGCATATAGGGCCAAGTCTCCGGGTAAGTCAGCACAACATGACAAAGCCTAGGGTAGGGGAGATATGGTAAATGCCGCGGCAGTGTAGTGACAGATCACGTTTTTATACCCTTCAAGTATCTAAAACGTGGTCTGTACCCGATTCAAACGATTCCCGGTAGAGAGATCTTGACTTTCTGAATGGGGATGATCGACAGGAGGGTTATTGATTTTGGTAACGCCTGAGTTCAGCCGGGCAACGAGGCGGCTTCGGCCTGAACGCATTGTCAGACCTTTTTTATTTCCGGGAATAAATGTTTGCTGATCACAGAGGGTAATTTCTTGGGCGATTGAATGCGGAGCTGTTTATTGACATTGAATCTGCCAAACACAACTTCAATATCCTTGACTGTCACCCCGAATTCTTTGGCTAGGAATCGAACCATATGATCGGTTGCTTTGCCCGCCACTGGCGAGGCCGTGACACTCACTTTGAGCTGATCACCTTTGGTCTTGCCGATAGCATCCTTTTTGGCGCCGGGTTTACCGAGAATATTGAGCACCAACGTTTCACCATCCCAGGCACAGAAAGAATTCATTGCCGATTCTTTACGCGCCACTCTCCCTCCGACCTGCATTGATTTTTGCCAATCTTAGGATTGACGCTTAAGATGCCTAACGTTTTTTGCCTGCAGTCATGGTCTGAAAACTGGTTAGCGATATTCCTTGCAGGGCACGATGAAATCTACATGGTAATGTTCATCATGCCTTACCCATGGCTTTTTCTTTGAAAATGACAACTGTTCCTGAAGTTCTTTTCCTTTCGTAGTCCGGAAAAGTAACTCTTGCAGATCATTGTCGAAAATCACTCGCCAAATCTTTACGCCCCGCTGATCAGCCGCCTTTTTCAGCGCAAGTAAATGCGCCGCCATCGCTTCAAAATCGATTATGAAATTCTTGTATTTCCCCTGAGAGTTGAACTCAATGGCATAACCGAACTTGTTAAGAAAGCCTGTCGGGAGGGGGACTGACTTTCCAGTTTCGTCTTTGACTGGCACGAAGAAATCTACTGAGAGGCCATTCTGATGTGTTTTGTGAGGACGAAAACGGCCTCCGTTTTTCCAGCCGGTTTCGCCGTAGACAAATTTATTTTGTGGATAATACTGGAGCACGTCCTTATATGCATCGAGTACTACAGCATAAATCGTGCTGTGAACGTAGTTCCTACCTGCTGTGACTCCAAGAAGGCTGTATGCCGAGAAATTGTCACCCGAACTCGGAAGTTGCCATGCATTTTCAATTTTCCCCTTTTCCTGGTTGCCATAGCAAATGCTCTCTTGCTGTGCCTCAGCAAAAGCACTGGTGAAGAATAACAGTATGAAAATAGACAGCCATACTCTTGAAATCATATCATTTCTTTTCGTTAGCGTTTTTGAGGTGTGCTTACGTTGGAGTATACTTGAGTATTAGCGGGTGTTTCAGAATTGGCTGAAGGCTGGTGCTTTGTAATCCCGTAAATCAGGGTACAAAGCAGTAATAATTCCATTATTCCGTAGGTAACGAGATTTGCCTTCCAACTCCACAATCTTACGAGTGGTTTTTCGAGTTGCCTTTTTCTATCAAAGGCCCACCTTTCAATAAAGACAGAGGCGAAAAAGAAAGGGACCAAAAGAACTATGGCGGCAGCAGGTACCATCCAATCTAAATTTTCTTCGTATGGGATAAGCCAGGGTGCTTGAACGATAACCGCAAATAATTTTTTGGGAAGAGTTCCTATTCCGAAAGCTTTTCCGCCCCCTGAAATCCCAAGTTCAATAAGAAGAAGTGCTCCCCAAGTAAGAGGAATTCCAATGAGTGTTGATGCAGCGTTTGCAAGCCCAGTTCTAAAAAGTGCTGGCTTCCACATCAGGCCAAGAATTCGTTTGGCAATCCATGCCTCTATTATAACGACCGGGATGAATGCCATCCACGAAGCTGGCCAAAGCAACGCCAGCATAGGGACACCAGCATCTGCCTGTGCCATCGTCGGTGCCAGAATGCAAAGCCATGTGAAAAAGACAAATTGCATTTTTTTTGAATTCATTTGTTTTCGGGTCTCTCGCTAACATTTGGGTAAACGGCGGCGGCAACTGAACGTAGATTGAGAATAGGCAGGTTCCCGCTATCTGCTAATGTCAGGTCATTTTTCAAGACATGACCCCTTTTTCTCTGATTTTATAAATTATTAATCGGCAAAATTGTACTCGGAACTTTTGACTACTCCACCCTCTAAAACCACTTTACAGCCCCAACGACCAAATGACTTAGTTTCAACGAGGTAGTTTATGCCAGAGTCATTCTGTGGGGCAGTGACTCCCCACTTAAGACTTAATGCCTTGAGCTCTGAAAACTGCATACCAGGTGTTATTTCAATGCACATTTTTTTCATGCGTGCTTCGGCTCCAACAAAGGCATACAGATAATAAGCAAAGATGCTCACAATCAGCAAACCACCCAAGATATTCAGTACTCGTCGATAATTTCTCATTTGTCATTTTGAAGTGGCTAACGGTTGGCGTAAACGGACGCCGCCAATGAACTCCGCTAATGCCACAGTGCTTCCCGGCGTCCGTTTGACGCCATTGTTATCTGTTGCTTTGAAAAAAGCCGCCAAGCTTTTTGAAGCTAAAGCCCACGCCAGAGATATTGGGTTCAAGAATTATTGCATCGACAATTGCAGAACCAATACCTTTCTGTGCCTCTTTTGCGATTTTGAATTCAGAGAGATCTTTCCCTGCCTGAATATCGGCAAAAAGTTTTTCGATAAGTGAGACAACCTCTGAAGTGTTCGAGCAGAATTTTTTTAGCGGGATGAGAATTAGTTTTAATTCGCCATCTTTTGACTCACGATACAGACCGCTCTTACGTCTGTAGCCCTGGTTGTTGTCCATGAAATACGATGGGTGCGCATTTGTTATAAGCACGGCGGGGAGAATATCGTCCCCATGTTCATTATTTATTTGATGCCAAGAAAATACTTCATTCTCAAAATGAGCTAGCTCGGTGCCCTTTATTACTACTGCACGGTTTTTGGCCGCAATACCAGTCATCTTATCAAAGTTATTGTTAAGGGCTTGACCAAGCGGCTCATGCCAACCATATTCCAAAAGATAAATCAGATAGTCACGATTTTCGCTTTTTGGAATATTACTTAAAGAGTGTACATGTAGACCCATTATTAATTACTCCATGACAGATAACAGTATTATTATGACAAATTTGACGGCGATATTGTAATGACTGACCCCCACTATGGTGTTCACGACATAATGCTGAATTGTCGTATTTTTTACCAGAAACAATCTGTTTTTCTATTCAAATTTCCAGAAAATCACAAAGTCAAAAGACAAACTTTCACATTATCAAGAAAGAGCATCATTCACACTTTAGGCATTCTAAAGGTTCCCTGAAGTTTTATTTCCCGAAATTGCAGATAGGGTACTGGCAAGTCTTACAATTGCGGCAGAGTCCGCCGTGACCCATGCGGGCAAATTCCTCCCGGCCGATGTGTTCGCCGGTCAGGACCCGGGGCAGGATGAGATCAAAAATCGTGATCTTGTGAAACATGCCGCAGGCAGGCAGGCCAAGGACGGGGATATCGCCGATCCGGCCACTGAGAAACATGGCGCCCGGCAGCACCGGCGAGCCATAGACCGTATCAGTGGCCCCGGCCTCTTTGATGCCCATGCGGGTCACATCGTCGGGGTCAACAGACATGCCGCCGCTGGTGATGATCAGATCGGCGCCCGCATCGATACAGCTATGGATGGCCTCACTGATCTTGCTGATGTCGTCCGGGGCAAAGACAACCTTGATCACCTCGGAACCCAGGGCCGTGAGTTTGGTGCGTAGAACCGCCTCAAATCTGTCCTTGATCCGGCCGTGGAAGACCTCATTGCCGGTAATCACCAGACCGGCCCGTGCCTGACGCAGGGGTTTGACCTCAATCACCGGGGCGCCGTCTCCGGCAATGGCCACGGCCTGATCGATCAGGGCTCGCGAAGAGATCAGGGGGATCAGACGGGTGCCGGCAATGGTCTCGCCCTTTTTGACCGGGGTGTTGGTGTGGAGGGTGGAGCACATCACCTCGCCCAGCATGTTGAAACGGTAGAGGGCGTCGACGTTGATCTTCAGCAGGCCGTCGCGATCGGCGAGGATGGTAATCTTGCCCTCCACCGGCTCGGAAGAGCGGGTGACCCCGTCACCAATCAGGGCGGTGGCCAGTTTTTCCGCGGCCTCATTCTCATGGATCTCTTCCGGCCCCAGTTGCAGGACATAGATATTGTCCTTGCCCAGACGTTTCAGGTGGTCAATATCTTCGGCCCTGATGATATGGCCTTTCTTGAAGGCGCGGCCCTTGAATCCGTCTTTGACGATCTCGGTGACATCATGGGGCAAGACCATGCCCACAGCCTCTTCCACGGCGATTGTTTTTTTCATTATGAATCCTGACGGTTTGTTTTTGATAGGTTTGTGGGAGTGTTATATTCCCCGCGACAGATGCGGCCAGATCAGGGTGTGCAATTGCAGTTGCAGGCGGACCGCCAGTTGATCCTGCAGGATCCAGGCCGCCAGATCAGCCGGGCTGAGCTGGCCTTTTACCGGAGAGAAAAGGGTGGGGCCGCTTGCATTCAGGGCGTGCTGGTTCACCAGATCCCGCGCCCAGGTATAATCATCTCTGCCGGTCAGAACGAATTTGATCTCACAGCTTCCCGGGATATTTTTGTTTCTGGCCCTGGCGGCAGCAATGTTGCCATTGGCCAATGAGTCTGCCGACCCGCTGTCCGGGGTCTTGATATCCATGACGACAATCACCTCCGGGGCAACCGCGTCGATCGGCAGCGAGCCATTGGTCTCAAGCAGCACGGTTCGCTTTCTGGCCACAAGCTCTGCCATCAACGGGAATACATTTTCCTGGAACAGGGGTTCTCCGCCGGTGATCTCGACGATAGCCCCTGGGTAGCCGTCAACAAAAGAGAGGATGACATCAAGGGCCATGGTCGCATGGGCTTCTTCGTAGGTGTACCGGGCGTCACAGTAATGACAGCGCAGATTGCATCCGGCCAGTCTGATAAAGACACAGGGCAGTCCTGCATAGGTGGACTCGCCCTGGATGGAATAAAAAAGCTCGGCAATGTTTAGGAGCTGTTGCGAAAAAGGCTGTGTATTCTTGATCATATCGTTATGACGATTATAGATAGCATTGTGGGGTAATCGCGGAACAGACACTCCGCAGAAAGCTCCCTTGAAGATATGGGTGCATAACGACCGGCTCCTTTTACCGTTTTTGTCAGTCCGATGACTTGAACGCGCTTACCGGTAATCAGCTCTTTTTCTATTGTACTCCCGTGATAATGGCTGGTAAAAACATCGGCCATGGGAATTTCTGAATGATGACAATATTTTTAGTGTCACCAAGGTTCTTTCCGGCCGGTATTGTCGGATTAACAGTGGAAACAGCTTCGATATTGGTAATCGTGCCGGTAATGCTGGTAACGGTCAAGTCAGTGGTCCTTTCATTTGCCTGGACAGTGTAGATTGTGGTCACGAGTGCCGTCGCGTTCAGTGGCGCCGAGGGTTTAAGGATAGCGCCGGTGTTAAGAACAACAGAGAGCGCATCAGTAGCGATGGTGACCGGCTCGTTAAAATTCAGCGTAACGTTAATTGCGCTACCGAGCCCATAGGTACCGTTCGCCGTTGTGGAAGTAACGCTGCTGATGACCGGTGATGTCACAAGATTCGTCCACGTCATGTTAACAGAGCCGCCTTGTAGTCGCGTATCGATTATCGCTCCGTCCGCCTTAGTGATGAAAACTGCGGGGATCGTAGCAGTATCAGTCGATCCCATTACCATTAAGCCGGAATCAATGTTGTTGTAGATGACTACCCCCACCGCACCGGCAGCAGCAGCGTTGTTGATTTTGTCGATAAACATACAGCTTCCGCGTCGGATGAGGGCGACTTTGCCGGTAAGACTTCCTGCTGTCAAAGCACTACAGGCATCATTTGTAGTCAGGGTAGTGCCGGTACGCTTCATCGTGTATTGCCCTGTAGTGGGAGGCCCCAACCCCTGCCCAGGAATGTACGAGATATGGGTTGCGTCTGGAGATATCGTGAATACTTGGGCGCCCCACGCACCGGTAGTCGTCAGGAACGACATCAGGATAAAAGACAACACGAAAGACCATGATTTTTGGAATGAAATGTTCGATTTAACACAAGGCTTTTGAAGTAACATCACGCGACTCTCCTTTTTCATGTTGACCTCTGTGTTAAAATCAATGTCAAACACAATATGATTGTATGCGGAATCACAGAGGCACAGGGGGTTTACATCAAATCAGGCATCCTTGCCTGGGCCATAATAGATCAATCCTGAGTTCTCGGTTTCCCGTACCTCTACGCTGTAGAGGCAGTAGCGGTCATGGCTCAGGCTCTCCTTGAGCTGGTCGAATAAATAAACTGCGATATGTTCGGATGAGGGGTTTTGGTCAAGAAAGGCAGGATGTTCATTGAGGTCGCGGTGATCGAGGGTATCAACCACGGCGTTTACCTTCTGTTTAAGGATCTTGAAATCGATGCCCATTCCCAGTTCATCCAGTTCAGTGGCGCGGACAGTGACCTGAACGTTCCAGTTGTGGCCGTGCGGGTGTTCACAATTGCCGGGATACTCCCGCAGGTGATGGGCGCCGGCGAAATGGGTCTTGATAAAGATGTCAAACATGGATGTTCCTCCGTGGCTATTTTCCCAGGGTGATAGCGGCTGTTCATTATTCAACAGGGCATGGCTGAAAACCTTGGAAAATTTATAACTGAAATGGTAGGGTGTGCCAGAAATTCAAGGTCAAAGAGACCATATTTATTGTAGCAGAAAAGGAGTGAAAGAGCATGGCCTTTATTGCCCCCCTCAGGGGAGTCCATTTTAATCCGCAGAAAGTCGGGAAACTTGATGAAGTTGTAACCCCACCGTACGATGTGATCAGCACTAATGTTATTGACTCGTATCGTGATAGAAATCCCTATAACATGATCCGCCTGGATATCGTCAAGAATCCGGGCGCCGGTGATGCCAGTGCCGCGCGTTATCAGGAAGCGGCCGATCTGTTCCAGCAGTGGCTTGATGAAGAGGCGCTGGTGCGTGATTCAGAGCCGGGGATGTATATTTATCATACCGAGTATTCACACCCGTCCGGCAAACGGCTGACCCGCAAGGGTTTTGTCGCGCTGGTTGGGCTGGCAGAGTTTGCGGAAGGCGTGGTTAAGCCCCATGAACAGACCTTTGATACGGTTATCGCTGATCGCCTGCGCCTGACTGCCGTCTGCAAGGCCCAGTTCAGTCAGATTTTTTCCCTCTATTCTGATCCACACAATGAGGTGATGACCCTGCTTGAACAGCAGGAGCGTGAGGCCATTGGTTCGGTAACGGATGCGGATGGCTGTGTTCACAGTCTGTGGCGGGTAATCAATCCGGATGTGATCAAGGATGTGCAGCGACAATTCTTGGACAAGTCCCTCTATATTGCCGATGGCCATCATCGCTACACTACAGCCCTGGCCTATCGTAAAATGGTGCGTGAGGCCGCGGGTTCGTTGCCCGCCAACAGCCCGGCCAATCATATCATCATGTATCTCTGTCCCATGGAAGACCCCGGTCTTTCCGTCTTGCCCACCCACAGACTGCTGCGATGGCCAGGCAAGATGGAGACGGCGGAGCTGCTGAGCCGTCTTGATCGCTATTTTCACTGTGAAGAGATCACGGGCAGCAATCGGGAAGCGTTGATGAAAGAGGTGCTGGCGCGGATGGATGCGCTGGAGCGACAGTCGCCTGAAAAAAGTTCATCCACCTTCGGGGTGTATCATCCGGCCGAAGACAGATGTTTTCTGCTCAGCCTGAAACAGGAGGCTCGTGATGTCCTGGCCGGGCGGCCAGAACCGCTGCGGGAGCTTGATGTAGTCGTCCTCTCCGATATCATCATGGATAAGGCGCTGGGGCTTGATCATCATCGCTGCGAACAGGAAAACCTGGTCGGTTATTATAGTAATGCCGACGAAGCCCTGGTTATGGCGGTTAAAGAGTCCATGGCCGATAACCAATCCACTTCTCTGCTCTTTGTCATGAACCCGACGCGGGTTGGGCAGGTCAGGAATGTGGCCGATCACAAGCTGATCATGCCCCATAAATCGACCTATTTTTATCCCAAGATCATGACCGGCCTGCTGTTTAATCAGTTGGTTGATGGTGAGGAAATAGACAGGATTGCGTAGTCAGGCACTCTTGAATGGATAGTGGCCAGGTTGAGCAAGCAGGGGTAAGTTGTGACACCCTGTTTGCAGGGAGATTGCACTGCCTGCAACATCGATCCGGCTACCGATTTTCCGTTGACGCGATCCTTGCCGCCCATTTCTCACCGCCGCTGCCAGGGGCGACAGTCCTTGATCTCGGCGGCGGCTGTGGCGTGATCGCCCTGATCTGCCTCTATCGCTGGCAGCAGCAGATCGCCTCTGTCTCCTGCCTTGAATTGCAGCCGGGTCTTGCGGGGCTTGCCTCCCGCAACATGGCCATGAACGGTTATGCCGATAAAATGAAAGTGGTGCAGGGGGATTTGCGAAATATCCTCGATTTTTTCCCGGCCGAAAGCTTTTCCCAGGTGATCTGCAACCCGCCTTTTTATAAAAAAAATTCCGGCAGACCCTGTCTGGATCAGGAGTCCTTTGTCGCCCGGCATCAGGTACACTGTACCCTGCAAGAGGTGGTGGCTGCTGCCGCGGCTGTGGTCAAGAATCGCGGCAAGGTGGTCTTTGTCTATCCCGCCACCGGGCTGAACGCCTTGCTGGTGACCCTCCATCAACACCATCTCGTCCCCAAGCGCTTGCAGACCATTTACAGTTATCCCGATGCCGTTGCTCCCGCCCGGCTGGTCCTGGTCGAGGCCGTCAAGAATGGCGGCGAGGGCATGCAGGTTCTGCCCCCGTTTTATATCTACGAGCGACGGTTGGGTGCGTACAGCATGGCCATGCAGAGATGCTATGATCCCGATATAGGTTGCGAACAATGAAATTGTCAGGCATAAAAAAAGGCTGTCCCTGTTGGGGCAGCCTTTTTTTTCTTTCGGTTGATGTTATGCCGTATGTTTAATTCCCGTTTATATCCAACCTGGAGTTAAACGTACAGTGCGCCCGGCCGGGCGCACACCAAGATGGCCGACCTTGTTGCGGTGGTCGGCCATCTTGGTGATGAGTTTATTCTCCTACTTAGTTGAGGTTTGTTCTTTCTGGCCTGTCGAAATTGTGACAATTCGAGCATTTTTTATGCTGCGAATCAACGTGTCTGCTGTGGATAGATAGGAAGCTGCTGTAGCTGCTGCTATATGATTCCGAGCCATGGCAGTCGTTGCAGAGGTCTGAGGTCGGCTTCTTGAGACCGTATCCCAGGTTCTGCAGGTTCATCTGGGTAGCAGTCGTTGAAATGTGGCACGAGGTACAGGCGAGTACATTGCCTGTTGCCGATGGGACCTGGTGGTTGAGCATCAGGAATTCATCGGTCTGAACAGTTGTGTAAGGCGTTGTGCTGGGAAGACCCATATTTGTCAGGCCTGCCTTAACTGCGGTGTCATAGACGCCGGTAAGGAAATAGTCCTTCGTTGAAAGGCCTATCAGCACGTTCGTGGTCTGACCCGTGGTAACAGGCTGCCAGGCTGTCTTGTACTTGAACGGGGTAAGCTTGCTGGCTGTTGTCGCGTCTGCTATGGAACCAACAGGCTCAGATATCCTGTAGAGTCCGCCTACAATCTTCACAGCATCATTCAGGTTATATCCCCAACTGGTCCCGTTGAAGAAGGCATAGGCAGGCTTCAGATTATTTGCCTTGGTAGGTGTCGGCTCCCATCTGTTCAACGTGGCGTTCCATTCTGAAACTCTCCAGTCACGGCTTGTCTCTGTAGCCTCTGTAGCAGTGGTATCACTCGCGTTCTTTGCGTAGGTCGGAATATGGCAGGTCTGGCAGGCTACGCGGGCGACATGTTTAACTACTGCACTTGTGGTATGTGAAGTTGGTTTGGTCGGATGACAGGTTGCGGATGAACAGGTGACAGCCGTCGTTGAATCAAGCGGCCTGATATCGCTGCCCCTTCCTGCTACATGGTGGTTGGTAAAGGTATGGCACTTCTGACAGGCGAAGTTTCCGCCTGCGGTGGCCATGTGCCTGTCATAGGTTGTGTCTGCTGTGGTGCCTGATGCCAGCGCGATGTCTCCGCGTTTGACAGCATCACCGCCGCCGGCCTTGGCATGGCACTGCAGGCAGTTGGATTTTACAGGTTTGTGCAATGTCTGAACCGCCTGGTCCATGGTTATGGTCATGTTGGCGGTATCCGGCTCATACAGGCCTGTTGTGACGTTCTTTTTCCTCTTGTAATCTTTCTGATGGCAGAGCATGCAGTCAATGTTGTCGAGCTGTGCCTGTGACTGGGTGGCTGAAGGCAACGCGCCCAAACCAATATGACAGCTTCCGCAGGCGCCGAAGTTCCCGAGGATGTTGATGCAGAAGGCATTCATCGCATCAGTGATCTTGCCCTGAACAGGGTCTCCGTTGATCATCTTGGCGCCGCTGCCCTGCCACTGATAGTGGACAGCGCCGAACATGTCGTTTACCTGCGAATAATGACAAGTCTGACACATCGTGGGGCCTGTCCAGATCAAAGCGGCATGAGGATTGACCGGAGGAGCCGTAATGGTATACGTACCGGTCTTTGTCGTCTCAGAGTTTTGGGCGACATCCTTAGAGTAGTATCTCAGGATCGTTGTATTTGTGAACGAAAGAGGCGCGGTGTACACTGTGGTCGGCGTACAACTGGTGCTGCCGGTGCAGTAATAGGTGGTCGCGGCCTCGTTCGGAGTCAGGGTGACGGTCACGGAACTGGTGTACGTGCCTGCGACGGGGCTTGCCGTAGTCACCGGCTTCGTCGTATCGCTCAGAAAATACGCCGTCATGGTGGTGGAGCTGGAAGGCATCGTCAGGGTGATAGCCCTGTTGGTCGAATAATCCGTAGAGCCTTTTCTCCACTTCTGAAATACTTTGCCGGTCATGCCCGCCGGAGCGGTCAGACTGACAACGGTATTAGCGTTATAGGTGCGGGTAAATTGGGTTGTTCCGTTGTTTCTCCCCGCCGTATCGTTGGGGCTCATGGTGACCGCAACCCCGCTGGTCGGGTTAGAGGAGGCGATTGTTAAGGTGACGGCGTACGATGTTGTGGCCAAAGCAAAAAATGCTGTGGTCATGCCTAAAAACACAAAACTCTTGTTCATTTTGCTCTCCATAATTTTATTGATGAAAACTTATTTGTATTGCATCAATTGCCAATCCTGCAAACATCCCGTTTGCGCTGTTTTTACAGCTTTGATTTTTTCCTGAAGATATCCTCCTTTAAGTTGATTTTGGAGCCTCTTTGCAAAAGTTTCGAGCGATTGAACGTAGCAACTCAGTCAGTGCTCAAACGAAGCCTGCTGACTTCTTGCAATAATCATACCCTGATATCGTGCACATAATTATTTTCTCAACCTGTTAATAAAAGTAAATTTTTTCACAAAAAAAAATCAGAAACAAAAATATTTTTTCCGGTCAGGATAAAACTACGTGGTATCACCCTAATAAAATGTGCTTGACTTGGTTATTTCACCCTATCACCGTGCACATAAGTATGATCAGGGTGGCCTTCTCATAGTGAGCACCTTGACAGAGACCGCATAACGATACATTTTTTCTCACATCGTCATTGTCCCCATTCTGAAAATCCCTTGCATGAGGAACAAAGCTATGAATACCTTTATCGTCACCTGCCCATCCTGCTCCGGTAAGAACCGAATTCCAGCCGATCGCCAACATCTGCGTCCCAAGTGCGGTAAATGCGGGACCCCTTTGGATCTTCGGGGAAATGCCCAGCCCATCGAATTGACGGATCATGAATTCCAAAATTTTATCGGCCGGGCCACCCTGCCGGTGATGGTTGACTTTTACTCCCCGACTTGCGGCCCCTGTAAGGCCCTGGCCCCTCTGATTCACCGGTTGAACCGGGAATACCTGGGCCGGGTCCATATCGCGACCCTTGACACGTCCCGGCATCCGGGTACGGCCGGGCACTACCAGATCCGGGGAGTGCCCACTCTTCTCTTTTTTCGGACTGGCCAAATGATTGATCAAGTGGTGGGCGCTCCCCCTGAGCCACAGCTCCGGCAGAAGTTGGAACAGTTGGCCGGAAAGCGTGGATGATTTCTGTCTGTTTTGAATTTCAGGGATGAGTAGGGGGCGGGAGGGGGTGAACGGTTGCTGCAGTTGTTGGTGTAACTAACTAACTTTTTTCGAATTTCTTCATCTTTTCGCCGATCATGGTGGCCTTGTCACAATGGGCGCCTTCCCGGGGATTGCAGTCGAGGAGGATGGTCATCACTCTGTCGGCGGTTCTGTAGCAGTCGGCGTCTTCCAGTCTTCCCAGGAGATCGGACATCAGCTTGTTGAATTCCATGCATTTTTTGTAATCGGAAGAGGCGCGCTGGTGTAGAGTGCATGCCTTCTCCAGGTCTTTTTTAACATCTTCAGGGATTATTTCAGCCATGAGGGCAGGTCCTTTTATACTGCTGGCGCAGAACATGTGCTTACTGTGTCTGACAGGTTGATGTTGAGCCAATTTTTAACAAAAAAATCAAAGAGATAATAATTATGAATGGCATGAATCGGAATGATATAAAGACCGGTCTTCGGGTTTGCATCGTCTTAAAAGAGGATCAGCGATCCGGTAAGCTCACCGCAGGAATTGTAAAAGATATCCTGACAAAATCCCCAACCCATCCCCATGGCATTAAAGTCCGCCTGGAAAGCGGGGCAGTCGGGCGAGTCAAAGAGATTGCAGGTTGAGACTCAGGACCCGGAACCGGGCAAAGGGGGCACGCCGACCCTTGACTCACTGGCAGTGAGCGTCACCCCTTCGCCGTCTAGTTCCAGAACAAATGGACAACCATTGCTCAGATCTTACACTTGCCGCCGTCGATCTTCGGAAAATTGCTCAGGTTGAAGCTCTGACCGCAGCCGCAGGTGGTACTGGTGTTGTAATTCGTGAACTGCAGGCCGCCATTGATCAACTCGTCGGAGTAGTCGATGACCAGACCGTCCAGAAATCGGGCACTCGCTGCATCCGTGACAATACGGATCGTCCCGGCCGTATGGACCACACTCTCGCCGTCCTGCATCTCGCTGGTGATGGTTGCGCCGTAGGTGAGACCGGCACACCCTCCTTCCTTGACGACGACCCGCAGGAACTGGCCCGCCGCCAGCTTGTTGTTCAGCATCGCTTCTGCTTTTTCTTTAATGGTGATATTCATGAAAGCCTCCACAGTTAATTTTTAACCTGAAAACGGCAGTTGGACACAGTTATTTTGCAATAACTTCTTGCATTGCTAAGCTTTTCCCTCACCCCGACCCTCTCCCAAAAGGAGAGGGAGTTTTTGGCCCTTCTCCCTGAGGGAGAAGGTCGGGATGAGGGGGAACTACAGGTGTATTATGAGGCAACTGCCGTTTTTAAGTTTAACAATTATATTACTATTATTGGCAGGCCACAGGAGAATGTCAAGGTACTACGCGATCAATGGCCACCGGCTCTTCGTTCTTCCTGGCCGGGGGCTTGGCCGGACGATCCACTTTTTCAATTTTTTTCTGGTTATCGGCAGAGGGTAGATGCAAGTCCATGACCATCCCCTGGGTAGAGAGGATGAGCAGGCGTGGCTCGTCATCGATCCGGACCGGATGCGGCAGGATACGCTGTTGCAGCAGGGTCTGAATCTGCCTGGGAGTCAGCGTTACCCCTTTGCACTCCGGTTCCAGGACAAAGGGACAACCCTCTTGCCAACCGGAGCAGCCGTAGGCCCGTTTCCCCTTGATAACCTCTTTGCCGCAGAGCGGACAGCTGCCCCAGCGCGCCGGGTCAAGCCGACGGGCGGAGCTGTGTTCGATCAGGGTGCGGATGTAACCGCTGATCCCGGCCATGAAGGCATCGGGGTCAAGCTGGCTGCGCTCAATTTTTTTGAGCTTTTCCTCCCACTCCCCGGTCATCTCCGGCGATTTGAGCAAGGGATCCTGGATGAGGGCAATCAGGCAGCGTCCCATGTCGGTGCAGCGCAGCTGTTTTTTCTCGCGCTGGATATAGTTGCGGCGGAGCAGGGTCTCGATGATGGCGGCACGGGTGGCGGGTGTGCCGATGCCGCGTTCCTTGAGCGCCTCGCGCAGGGCGTCATCCTCGACCAATTTACCGGCTGCCTCCATGGCGCCCAGCAGCGTGTTTTCGGAAAAGTGACTGGGCGGCTTGGTCTTGCCTTCGCGCAGGGACGGCTCATGCGGCCCGGTTTCGCCTTTGGTAAAGGCGGGCAGGGCCTGGTCGTCGGCAGCGTCCTGGCTTATTTTCTTTTTCGGGAAGAGGGCGGTCCAGCCGGGATCGATAATCTGCGTCCCCTTGGCCTGAAATTTCACCTTGGCGCTGACGCCGTCGACCGTGGTCACATTTTTGATGCAGACGGGATAGAAGGCGGCGATGAACTGGGTGGTAATCGCGTCGTAAACGAGCTGATCACTCGCACTTAAGCTTCGCGGCCTGACGCCGGTGGGGATGATGGCGTGATGGTCGGTCACTTTAGCGTCGTCGATGATCCGGGTGGTGAACGGCAGTTTGGCGAGGTCGAGCGGTGCGATCTGCTCGGCCCGGATGGCCTTGAGCTGCTCCAGGATCTTGGGAATGCGCGGCTTCAGGTCGTGGCTGAGGTAGCGTGAATCGGTACGCGGATAGGTGACGAGTTTCGCCTCGTAGAGATTCTGGGTGGCGGCGAGGGTATCGGCCGCCGACAGCCCGTGCTGCTTGTTGACCTCGCGCTGCAGGGTGGTGAGGTCGAAGAGCTGCGGCGGCTGTTCTTTGCTCTCTTTCCCGGCACTGCCGGTGACGGCAAAGGGCTGGCCGCTCATCTTGTCGAGCAGGGCCTGCGCCTTCTCCGGTTGTTCGAAACGCTGGCCGGTGTACTTGAACACCACCTCGCGATAGCGGGTGGCAAGCTCCCAGAACGGCTGGGGGCGGAACTGGAGGATGGTGTCGTCACGTTCGACGATCATCGCCAGGACCGGCGTCTGCACCCGGCCGATACTCCAGAGAACACGGTCGCTGCCGCCGATCTGGCCGTGGCGGACGGTGTAGTAGCGGGTGGCGTTGAGGCCGACAATCCAGTCGGACTCACTGCGGCAGCGGGCAGCGGCATAGAGCGCGTCGTAGTCGTGGCCGTCCTTGAGCTCCTTGAAGGCCGCCTGAATGGCGTCTGGGGTCAGCGAGTTGAGCCAGAGACGGCGGATCGGTTTGTCCTCGCAATGGCATAGCGCCAGGATGTAGCGGAAGATCAGCTCTCCTTCCCGGCCGGCATCTGTGGCGCAGACAATTTCCTCGGCCTGTTCACACAAGGTCTTGATAACCCGAAACTGTTCCTCCCCACCGGGGTTTTTGATCAGGGCGAGCTTGAACTGGTCCGGCACGAAGGGGAGGGTGTCGAGCGACCAGCGTTTGAGCGCCGGGTCATATTCGCCCGGTTCCTGCAGCGTCACCAGATGGCCGAAGGCCCAGGTGACCGCGCAACCACGGCCCTCGATGTACCCTTTCTTTTTGGCCGTAATATTGAGAACTTCTGCAATGTCGCGGGCCACGGACGGTTTTTCGGCAATAACAACTTTCATCGTAAAATTTCTCGCGATCTTTGTTTTCTTCGATTACGTGGGCCTGCTATGAATGAGTGACACAACCCTGAATAATTGTCAAATAGCCATATTCGGACCATGGGTATAACAGCTATAGCATCTTTTGCCGGTTATAAATCTAAAAACGGCAGTTGGATACAGTGATTTTGCAACAGCTTCTTGTATTGCTAAACCTTTCCCTCACCCCGCCCCTCTCCCAAAAGGAGAGGGAGTTTTCTCCCTTCTCCCTGAGGGAGAAGGGTTGGGGATGAGGGGGAGCGGCATGTGCATTATGAGGTAACTGCCGTTTTTAGGTTTATAATTTTTGCCTTGTGCTGAACCAGAAGCCGGTCCAGTTGGTTGGCAAAAGATTGTCGATTTTTCTGGCTCAGGGGCGCAGGTCCGCCGGTGTCGATGCCGGATTCCCGCAGTTCCGTCATGAAGTCCCGGGCCGAGAGCCGTTCGGCGATGTTTTCTTCCCGCAGCATCTCGCCCCGCTGATTGATTACCAGGCAGCCCTTGCCAACTGCCGCCGAGGCCAGGGGGATGTCATCGGTAATCACCAGATCGCCGGGCTGGGCCAGATCAACAATCCGGCTATCCGCCGCATTGAGTCCCGGCCTGACCTGGACCCTTTTGATATAAGGGGATTCAGGCACCGTCAGCGGCCGGTCGGCGACCAGGGTCGTCAGGGTCCCAGTCCTGTCCGCGGCCCGGTACAGGATCTCCTTGATGATTGCGGGGCAGGAATCGGCGTCAACCAGAATATGCATGTATAGGGTTCCTGACAAGATGGGTTGATGAGTGTTGTCCCTGTTACTGGAGGAGAAAGGGGAGGGGATCAATAAAATGAATATTGCGGCTTGCTGCCATGTATTCCCAGTCAAGCTCATCTATCAGCTGATTTTCCATTATCCAGGCGCAACTGATATGCAGATGCGCGGGAACAACGCTTGTCTCAGGAGGTTGGCTGATCGTCCCCAGGATGTCACCCTTGTTGATGAAGGAGGGACTACTCAGATCAGCGTTGAATCGTCCATGGCCGTAGAGGGTGTGCAGGACAGCGCCTTCCTGCCGGATCTCCGGGTGTCGAATATAAAGGGTTTCTCCCAGAAAATCACGATGAAAATGAACTGGCTGGCCGGGGAGGATGGCCGGGATCAGCATCTGCGGCTGAACATTCTTTACACCCGGTTCAACATCCTGCATAAGGTACAGATCAATACCTTCATGGGG
>CAISPV010000005.1 GCA_903887485.1 uncultured Desulfobulbaceae bacterium
ATTTTGAAAGGTGTTGACCTTTAGAGCGGTTGGCTTCATAATGGCGGTCATGAATAAGTCGGACGATATAGATTATAATGATATTGAATCGGGTCTACAGGAGGAGATCAGACCTTTGGTCGCCCTTCCCGATGACCGGAATCTGCCTGCCATCACCCAGCCAGGGCTGCATCGCTATCTCCAGGAGATCAGCCAGTATAAGCTGTTGAGCCGGGAGGAGGCCGAGGCCTTGTCGATCAAATTCCATGAGGAGGGGGACCAGGATGCCGCTTATCAGTTGGTGACCGCCAACTTGCGGTTGGTTGTCAAGGTGGCCATGGACTTTCAGAAATATTGGATGCAGAACTTTATGGATCTTATCCAGGAAGGAAATGTCGGTCTGGTCCAGGCCACCAAGAAATTTGATCCTTATCGTGGGGTTAAATTTTCCTATTATGCCGCTTACTGGATTCGGGCTTATATCCTGAAATTTATCATGGATAACTGGCGTCTGGTCAAGATCGGTACCACCCAAGCCCAGCGGAAGCTTTTTTTCAGTTTGAACAAGGAAAGAAAACTCCTTGAGTCGCAAGGGTTTCAGGCAGAGACAAAATTGTTGGCCCAGCGTTTAAAGGTCAAGGAAAGCGAGGTTATTGAGATGAGTCAGCGTATGGGGGGTGGGGATGTTTCCCTTGAGAGCCCGGTGCGCGCCGATTCGGAAGATGAACAGAAAAATTTTCTGCCGAGTGAAGGTCCAGGCATTGAGGATATGGTCGCCGGCAGTCAGATGAAGGCCAAGCTGGCCGATATGATTGTGATCTTGAAAAAAAATCTCAACAGCAAAGAGACCATGATCCTCGAAGAGCGTTTGCTCACTGATGAACCCCTTACTCTGCAGAATATTGCTGATAAATTTGATATTTCCCGGGAACGGGTCAGGCAGATTGAGGTGAATCTGCTGAAAAAGATGAAGAAGTTATTTGAGGCAGAAATGCCTGATATTAAAGATTTCTTCGAAGGTGAAAGCATGGTGATTAAAGGCGGCCCTGATCATTAGGAGCTTTTCTCTCTCTTTCTTTCTGATATTTATTGTTTTTTTCATAAAATATAAAGTTTCGCTACGATCAAGGTTTACATAATGAAAGTACCTTTACTCGACCTCAAACAACAGTTGAGTTATCTTCGGGAAGATATCATAAAGGCTGTCACCAGGGTTATCGACTCAACTACCTATATCCAAGGGCCTGAGGTTGCCTCGCTGGAACAGGAAGTTGCCGCTTATTGTGGTGTAGAAAACGGGATCGGGGTTTCCAGCGGAACTGATGCCCTGCTTGTTTCTTTGATGGCCTTGGGGATAGGGCCTGGTGATCAGGTTCTGACCACACCCTATTCTTTTTTTGCCACCATGGGGGTGGTGCTCCGGCTGGGAGCGACTCCTGTTTTTGTGGACATCGATCCTGTTTCCTTCAACATTGATCCTGCTGCCATGGCAGAAGTCCTGGCTCGTGATTCTGAAAGAAAAATCAAGGCTATTTTGCCTGTACATCTTTACGGACAATGTGCGGATATGGTGGCGATCATGAAGCTCGCCAACCAGTATGGCTTGCCGGTGATTGAAGATGCGGCCCAGGCCATTGGCGCTGAATGCCCAATGAGCGATGAGGGTGGCGAGATGAATGGACAATGGAAGAAGGCCGGTTCTATGGGACTTGCCGGATGTTTCTCTTTTTTCCCCAGTAAAAATCTTGGGGGAATCGGTGATGGCGGGATGGTGGTGACCCGTGATGGTGTCTTTGCCGACAAGATTCGCATTTTACTCAACCATGGGGCCTCTCCCAAATATTATCATGGACAGGTGGGGGGAAACTTCCGTCTTGATCCCATTCAGGCCGCAGTGCTGCGGATCAAGTTGACCTATCTGGAACAGTGGCATCGGGCAAGGCGTGAAAATGCGGGCCGCTATAATGCACTCTTTGCTGAATCCGGTCTTGTGCAGAATAACTTTCTTGTCCTGCCCCAGGCTGTTCATCTGGCGAAAAAACAGACGAAAACACTGGATAATAGCGCCGCCATGAATGGCGTTGGCGAAAATTATCATATCTATAATCAGTATGTCTTGCGGGTCAGTCGGCGTGATGCCTTGATTAACTGGCTACGCTCGCAGGATATCGGTTGTGAAGTGTATTATCCGTTGGCCTTGCATCAACAGAAATGTTTAGGTGCAAGTTTCCCGGTACTGTCTCTTCCCCAGGCTGAGAAGGCTGCCGCCGAGACCATCGCCCTGCCGATTTATCCGGAACTGACTGCGGATATGCAGGCGTATGTTGTTGAGAAAGTAGCTGAATTCTATCGATAATAAGTGTGTTCTCCTCGTGAATTTCTCTTCTGTAACGCCCCCCGCAGGAAGTGCCTTTGGGGGGCAATCTGGAAGAAGAAACGTCTTTGCCATGGAGGTCTTTTTATGGTGAAGGGCTTTTTTCAGAACTCTTGGTTAATGGTCACTCCTCCAGGAATGAGTTGTCGGCAGTTTGCTATCTTTGGCTGGCGTCTTCTTGCTGTCTTTGGTTTGCTTTTGTCTCACTCCTTTTTCTTTCCTGCGATTTCATCGGCTTCTGCTGCCATTACCCCTGAACGTGATGTTGTGGTCAGTGATACCAGAGAAGAACCTGAGTGGAAAATCCTCTGGGATGAGGCCCGGGAACTGACCCGGCAGGAGAAATACGCCGAGGCAGCCAGAAGCTATTCCCGGCTTATTTCCCTGAAAAACAATATTGAAGAGGCCTCGTGGGAATATTGTCTGGTGCTCATTACCCTGTCTGATTGGGATCAAGCCTCCATCCTTTTGGAAGATCTTCTCGAAAAAGATGCCAAGCGCCCTGAATATCTGTTGAGCGCCGGGCTGGTCGCCTTGAAAAAGAAAGAATATGGCAGGGCCTTCACCTATTACGACCTTGTTTATCGGAAAAAGAGTGATCTCGATGGACCGCAGGCAATGGAGGCATTGGCTGGTCTTGTCGCCGCCTTGCGTGGGCAGGGGAAGAACGAGGCTGCTTATCCGTTCATGGAAGAACTTTTCCAGCACAAGCCTGATGATGCCTCCCTGCTTTATCAACTGGCGGCCTATGCGGCCAAATCCGGGCGGCGGGAAAAGGCCTTGGCCTATTATGCAAAACTTGTCTCTCAAGATCAGGTGGAGGATCAGGTGCTGCTTGAGGCGGCTGAGGTCTTTGATCGTTCTGGTCAGGAGGCCAAGGCCGTTCTCTGCTGGCAAAAATATCTGCAGCGTCATCCGGATTACCTGCCGTTTCAGGAAAAAATGGCCAATTATTTGATCGCCCGGGGGGAAAAAGAGGCCGCATTGCCCCATCTCCTGATCTTGCTGGCCCAGGATGATCAACGTGACGCCCGTCTCTTGCAGATAGGCGCTATTTATCTGTCTGAGCTGAAGCGGCCTGACAAGGCGCTGTCTTTTTATGAGGATTATTTCCAGCGTCATCCTGAAAATCAGGCTATTGCCGCAGAGATAGAAAAGATTCAGACTTTGCTTGCCCATGATCTGGTGGCAAAGGTGGAGCAGGGTGGTGCCTTGCCGGTGTGGAAGGAGCTTGCACAGATTACCCCGAACCAGCTGGCAATTTATGCAACCATGGCCCAGCTTCTTGAAAAACGTGGGAACAGCAAAGAACTGCGTGAAGTCCTTGGCCTGATTCATCAGCATGAGCCAGGGAACAGGGAAGTTATTCTCCGGCTTGCCGAGTTGTTTCTTGAACAGAAAGATCTGGGCCAGGTCGAGCATTTTCTGGGGCTCTTGCCTCAGGAAGAGCACAATGGGCCAAAATACCTGCTGATCAGTGCGCGTTTTGCGGATGACCGTGGAATTCCGGGGCAGGCACTGGTCTGGTATAACCGGTATCTGCAGGCAGTGCCGGATGATCAGGCCATTCGTCTTCGTTGTCTGGAGATATCGGCACAGCTTGGCCTGACGAGTCAGTATCAGCAATATTATGAAGTGGCGCGTCAGGAGGCAAAGTCTGAGGCGGAGCAGATGAATATGGATCTGCGGTATGCCAGGGTCTTGCTGGCAAACGGATTGGCGACTCAGGCCAAAACAATCTGTCAGCAACTGATTGAGGCAGGTCAGGGGGGAGATGAACTGATTGCCGAGACGCGTCTGGTTTTAGCTGATGCCCTGTACAGGGAAGGCAATATCTTTGAGGCCGAACAGTCCTTGCGGCAGATGCTGGTGGATGGCGTGGCCATTGAATCCACTCTCCGCCAATTGGTTGAATTTTCCTTGAAGAGCAAAGAGCCTGATCTCGCCTGGGCTTGGAGTACGTTTTTATCTGAACAACCAGGATATTCTGTTGCCCCTGCAACCTGTTTGGATGACAAGAAAAATCTGGCCTTGCTCCGGGCAAGGGTGCTGGCCGCGGCAGGGAAATTGGACAAGGCCATCGATAGTGTTCAGGAATACCGGACATTCCTTGTTCAGCATTGCCGGCAAGAGAACGGAATGAAGGAGCGGGCGGACCTTGTGCTGGCCCATCTCTATCTGCAGGACAAGCAATATGGCAAAGGTCAGGAACTGATAGCGGCACTCCTCAAGGAGCATCCGCTGGATCTGGAGACCTTGATCCTTGGGCAGTTACTTGATGCAGGTTTGTCAGGGAAGCCGCAGGGTGACAAGGTAGTTGATGAAGTGCTCAGTAAAAACTATGACAACAGGTTCTTAAGCCTGATGCAGGCCGCACAGTTAGAACGGGAATATGGAGACACTGAGAGCGCCCTTCAGCATGTGCAAATGGCCTTGCGGAAAGTGCCGGAATCATTGGTGGCCATGGTGCTCCAGGCAGATCTTCTGCGTGAACAGGGGAATATTGAGGCGGCTTTTACCTCTTTACAGACCCTTGCTGCGGATTATCCGGCGGAACTCAGTTTTGCTCGAAAGTCATTAGAGATGGAGTTTAAGCGGGCATCATTCTCACAGATTATAGACAAATTGGTTCCCTCCAGACAAAAAGGTCTGGGGAAGGATCTTGTGGCCTTTCCTGACACCAGTTATTTAGCAGTGTGGCAGAGGCTGATCCTGGCCCGGGCCCTGTGGGCGGACCGGCAATGGGTGGCTGCGGTTACGGTGTATGATAGCCTGCTGCAGCCTTCTGTGGATATGCTTTTTGCTGCCAAGGTGGAAAAACAACAGATACAACTCATCCTCCCTCCTCCGCAACAAACCTTGTGGAATACGATTACCTTTACTCATCCTGCGGAGCCGGATCGTCTGACCGTGGTGATGGAACCTTCATTTGTCATGAGCCAGCGTGGATTGCCGGTCGGCAGGATTGGCGTTGATCTCTATGCGGACTATCGCTGGCAGCAACTGGTAGCCAGGGAACTCTCTGCCAGGAAGGCACTGGCGCAGGGTGATTATTATCAGGCGATGAAAGAGTATCAGGAGGTGGTGGAAAGGGATCCCTCTCCAGAGTCTCTTTTTGATCTTGCCGGGATTTACAGCCGTCTCGGGCTCCTGGGCAAGGAGGCCTTGCTCTATGAAGAGATTGAACGGGAAAATCCTGATTATCCTGATCTCGCCGAAGCCGTGCAGCGCAATAGTTTAAAGAGAAAACCAAAGGGGACAATCGATTTTGGCTATTCTTCTCTGAGCGGCAGAAGTGGATACTTGGATATCCAGCAGACACGGAGCGGGGCCAGTGCCTGGATGTTACCGACCCTTCGTCAGGAGCTTGATGTCAGTTGGAGCACTATTCATGCCGTTGCCGCAGATACGGATCAGGCCCTGTGGCGCAACAGGTTGTTGGCGGCATATTCTTTCTATCCCCATTCTAATATAGATTTTATTACCAGAATAGGCGCCGATAAGTCTGATGAGGAGCATGGCCATGCTCATTATGATATTACTCCTCTTTATGATCTGGAGATGCGTGGCCGGATAGGGGGTGAAGTGCATGGTTCTGTCCGTCTGCGGCAGGATGTGGTGGCTGATACGGTCCAGGCCCTGGAGCAGGGGATCAGTAAACGGGATCTGGAAGGTGGCGTCAGGCTGGATATATTGCCGCGTCTGTTTTGCGGTGGGGAATATCTGTTCAGGGAGTATAGTGATGCCAACCATCAGAATCGGTATCATGTCTGGGCATCATATGTCCTGCACAGTGAACCGACCCTGTTGCAGATTACTTATGGTCAGGAATTACTGCATAATGCCGATGGCAATCTGGGCCGGGATTTCTCCTATGAACATGGCTTTGCCCCGGGTGATCATCCCTACTGGAGTCCGAATGAATATTGGCAGAATCAAGTCTCTGTCCATTTTCAGCATCAACTGGCCTCAGATGTGCTGGGCCGGAGCGCTCCCAGCTACTATACCCTTGATTATTCCTTTGGGTATGAAGAGGGAGGGTACGATAGTCATACCTTCGGTGGCAATATTTATCTTGAAATGAGTCGTCATTTCTTATTAAGTAGCAGTTTCGATATGGTTCAGGGAGGTCTGGTCGTCCGTAAGGATATCGGCCTGTCACTGGTGTATCGCTGGTAAACATCCTGTGATGTCACAATGTCGTGTCGTCTGGAAGGTCAAGACGAGTAACGAACAGATTGAAAAAGCAGGGTTTATTTCGTAACGGTTCCGAACGAGACTCATATCCCTGCGGATTGTTGTCACAATTTGCAGGTTTTTTTATTTGAACAGGGGGAAAGAATGATTGAACGTGTACCGATGTCGACTCAAGGGTATCAGAAGCTGCGTGATGAACTTCGGCGTCTTGAAAAGGTTGATCGGATTGATGTGGTCAAGGCCATTGAGGTTGCCCGTGCCCATGGCGATCTGAAGGAGAATGCTGAGTACCATGCGGCGAAAGAGCGACAGGGGCATATTGAGGGCCGGATCAGGGAACTTAAGGATAAACTGGGTCGCGCCGAGGTGATTAACTGTATGGAGGTGCCGACCCAACGGGCGGTCTTTGGAACGGTGGTGACCTTGCTGGATCTGGAAACGGATGATCAGGTCTGTTATCAGCTCCTGGGTACGGAAGAGGCGGATGTGAAGAAAGGTTCTATCTCCGTATTTTCACCGCTTGGCAGAAGTATCCTTGGGAAAGAGGTGGGGGACGATGTAATCGCCAAGACCCCTGGCGGAACCCGTGAGTTTGAAGTGATTGAGATAACAGCCTCCTTATTTCCTTGATTTTTTGAATCACCTGGGAAACAGTTCCCTGATTGCGGCGGGAATTGTTCTTGGGACTATTTGGTTAAGGCCTCCATCAGGAGTCGTGGCGCATCCTCTGCCGGAGCGGAAATGTGGGTGAGTGGGGTCTCAGCCCGTTCGGCCTCTCTGATTGCCTGGGAGTCGGCGAAAAAGGCAATGGGCGTGACGCCCAGTCCGGCGGCCAAAAACTCCCGATCCTGTGCATCCTTGATTAGATTGCCGATAAAATCAATCCGGGGAATCTTCACATCTTCTGCCAGTTTCTTGATCTTGAGGGCGGTGCGGATGGAAGAGCGGGAGGGGATGACCACGATCAGCAACCGATCGATACCGGCGATGGTACCCCGGCCCAGATGTTCCACTCCTGCCTCCATGTCAAGCAGGACCACCTGATTGGGTGATAGCAGGAGCTTGGTCAGCATCCGGCGCAGCACATTGTTTTCCGGGCATGCACAGCCCTTGTCGCCGGTCTGGATGGCCCCCAGCACCATCAGCTTCATCCCCTCATGGCTGATCATGAACTCCTGGAGCAGGTCATTGACTTGAGGATTCATATTGTAAAACGGGGAGCCCTCTACCTTGCCGGAGCGTTCAACCAGCAGCTTGGTCATCTCGGCAATGGGTTTGATCTTTTCAATATCTTTTACTCCCAGGGTTTCCGCCATATGGGGACTGGGGTCGGCGTCAATGATCAGGACATCCTTGCCCGCCTTCTTGAATTCATTGGCCAGAAGAGCCATAATGGTGGTTTTGCCCACGCCGCCTTTCCCGCTGATTGCAATCTTCATCCTCCCCCTCCTCTTTTCCTTGCTTGCTGATTCAAAATGATTAAGATACACTCTGCTTATGTATCGTATTTACGATCAGACGTAAACCATGAAAAGGAGAATTGACATGTACGGAAACACGAATCAGATGACCTTGACCCAGGCCCGGCAAGAGGCATCCACCATCTTTCTGGCCAAGGTCTTTAACTGGATGGCCATTGGCCTTGGGCTTACCGGGATTGTTGCTTTTTTTACCGCTTCTTCAGGACTGGCGATGCAGATTGTCGCCAGCCCCTTGTTCATGATCCTGATCCTGGCGGAACTGGGCATGGTCTTTTTCCTCTCGGCACGAGTGGATAAAATCCAGGCGTCGACGGCCACCGGGCTTTTTGTCGGCTATGCCATCATTAACGGCCTGACCTTGTCCACCATTTTTCTGGCCTATACCCGCTCTTCCATTGCCGGCACCTTTTTTATTACGGCCGGCATGTTCGGGGCCATGGCGGTGTATGGCCTGGTGACCAAACGTGATCTTTCAGGCTTCGGCTCGTTTCTCTTTATGGGGCTGATCGGGATTATCATTGCCTCGCTGGTCAATATGTTCATGCACAGTTCCGCCATGTCCTGGGTGATTTCTATGGCCGGGGTGCTGATCTTTACCGGACTGACTGCCTATGATGTCCAGAGGATCAAAACCATGGGCGAGGAGGGGATTCTGAGCCAGGGTGAGGAGATGATCAGGAAAGGTTCGATTATGGGCGCCCTTGCCCTCTATCTTGATTTTATTAACCTCTTTCTTATGTTGCTCAGATTCTTCGGTGGGAGCAGAGATTAGCAGGGGTTGTCGTTGGTATGATTGCAAAAAAGGCATGTCCCGTTGGTGCGGGACATGCCTTTTTGTTTAGAAGCCGTTCAAGTCTTGAGCAAGGTTTTTTTTGCTTAAGGCTTGAACGGCTTCTTATGCCGCTTCACCACAACAGCCAATCCGTTGCGGCTGTTGTGGTGAGTGGCGTCTGGCCGCTAATGTGGACTTTATAGCTCATGTTGAATTGAGTGAGGAGACATTTTCTATGCATACAACGTTTGCAGGAAAACGAATTGTGGTGGGGGTGACCGGCAGTATTGCCGCCTTCAAGGTCGCGGGCTGGGTGAGTTCGCTTGCCAAGGAAGAGGCGCGGGTGGCGGTAATGATGACCGACTCGGCCTGCCGCTTTGTCGCCCCCCTGACCTTTGCCGCCCTTTCCGGTGAGCGGGTGCATACCGGGCTCTTTGATCAGGAAGGCGATGAGGCCATTGCCCATATCCAGCTGGCGCGGGAGGCGGATCTGGTGGTCATTGCCCCGGCCACGGCCCAGACCATTGCCCGTCTGGCCCATGGCCTGGCCGATGATCTGCTGACCTGCACGGTCCTGGCCACCAGGGCGAAGGTTCTGGTCTGTCCGGCCATGAACAGCCAGATGTACAGCCATCCTGCCGTTCAGGAGAATATTGAAAGGCTGAAGGGGTATGGGTATCAGGTTCTGGCCCCTGAGTGCGGCCGTATGGCCTGCAAGGAGGAAGGGCCAGGCCGTCTGCCGGAATGGGAGCTGGCGCGGGAGGTCATGCTTCAGATTCTGGCAGAGCCTGATCTCTCGGGCGAGAAAATCCTGATTACCGCCGGGCCCACCCGGGAACCGCTGGATCCGGCCCGCTTCCTCAGTAACCGTTCGTCAGGGAAGATGGGGTATGCTCTGGCCCGAACTGCCAGGAGGCGGGGGGCGGAGGTGACCCTGATCTCCGGGCCGACCGCACTTTCCTGCCCGCCTGGCGTGTCCTGTGTGCGGGTGGAAACGGCGCGGGAGATGCGGGAGGCGGTGCTGGCCCATTGTCAGCAGGCCTCAGTGATTGTCAAGGCGGCGGCGGTGAGTGATTTCCGGCCTGCCACGCACTTTGCCAAGAAGGTGAAAAAAGAACAGGCGGAGCTGCAACTGCCTCTGGAACAGACCACTGATATCCTCAAAGAACTGGGAAAACTCAAGAAGAAGGACGGATTTCTGCTCGTTGGTTTTGCGGCGGAGAGCCATAATCATACGGCGGAGGGAGCAAAGAAACTCAAGAACAAAAATCTGGACCTGATCGCCATTAATGATATCGGTTCCGTGAACACTGGATTTGAAGCGGATACCAATCAGGTGACCTTGCTGGATAAAGATGGTTCCAGCATGTTACCTTTGGTCAGCAAGGAGCAGACGGCAGATCTGGTCTGGGATCATGTGGTGCAGATGCTGGAAAAAAGGAACCGGAAGCAGGATTGATTATTGACTACAGATTCTTAATGTTCTTTTTTAAAGTATTGATGGCGATACCAAGCTTTGTAGCAATTAAGGCATTAGATGCTCCCTTATCATTCAGGCATTTATAAACGTGATTAATGTATCTACCTCTTACATCGTCAGGTTTCTCAAATTTTACAACTGTACTTTTCAAATTCTCAATAGCCACATCAGAAAAAAGTGACCTGAATATTACATCAACATAATATTCTTGAGACTTCTGATTTTGTTGAGGCCTCAAAATATTTTTCTGTATTTTTTCTTCTATTTCGTATTCACCCAAAACAATATCTTCATCTTTGCCGAGCGTTAACCTCCTCCTTACATAATTTACCAACTCCCTAATGTTGCCTGGCCAGTGATAACCTGTCATCTCATTTAATCGTTCTGCGAAATAATGGATTGTTTCATCTCGTTTCAGCTGGTCTTTTCCCATCTTGTAGGCCAAGTGATCAATGAGTACAGGCAAATCATCAGTGATATCTCTAAGGCTGGGAATGGTAAGAACTTTGCCGGCTAATCGATAATAGAGATCTTTACGGAACTCCTTCGATGTCATTTTCTCACACAACAATTCATGCTGGCCACCAGCAATAATCTTCACATCTGATTCCTTGGTCTCATCACTGCCCATCGGAGTGTATGCACCGTTTTCCAAAAAACGCAGGAGCATAGCTTGTGCCCGCGGGGCCATATCGGGTAGTTCGTCAAGAAACAGTGTTCCTCCATTTAATTTAGCAATCAGCCCTTTTCTGTCTATTGCATCGGTATAGGCTCCTTTTACATGGCCGAATAACTCTGATATCAAATATTCCTCTTGTAAACCCGCACAGTTTATTGTGCCGAAGTTTTTGGTACACCGACACGGATCAAGGCTATGGAGGAAAAACGCCGTTGCCTCCTTGCCGGTTCCTGTTTCTCCCAAAAGTAGAACATTATTCAAACCCGCCTTTGCCACCCTGTGAATGTCTCTTTTCAGCCTTTTCATCTCAGTAGATTTACCTTCAATAGCCGGGAAACTCAATTTTGCAAAGGTGTCTACTTGGTGCTTTTCTTCTGCGGGGACAGTGTTTGGAGTATTAGCCAGCCCTACAATTGTTTTTTTGAGTTCTTCTCGATTAATTTCACCATATTCATCTCCAAGAAAAGCCAGGGTGATTTTGTATCTGAGATATTTTTTGATTTCTTCTCTCAAGGGAACTGTGAAGCTTTTTGGAAATAGATGCAGGAGCCTGTTCTTGCAACACAGTTGTAAGTTTTCCTCTACCTGTTGGTCAGGTTCACCGTACCAGTGGATCTGGCCACCATCCTTGACGATTGCCTGGAGATGTTTGCAAACCTCCTCATTATAGACAAAAGGCGCAAAGATCACGACTTCTGTTTTTTTGAAGGTTTGGTGAACAAGGGCAAGGGTCTCAGCCATAGACCGTTTGCCTGTTTCAATAACTCTATCAGGCATTTGTTTTTTTGTTCTGCAGATCTCTGCGGCCTGCCATACAGATTCCGGCGTTGGCCAGACAAGAAAAGTAAACATGTATCCCTCCATTTAATAAAAATCAAAACATAATTTCTTCAAAGTAAACCCCCGGCTTTGCCGGGGGACAATAAAAGTTTGACGATTCCTGCAAAATGAAGAAGCCTCCAGACTCCAAAAGGAAAGTAAGATTTTAGAAGGTCATCTCCAGTCAGACCATGTCCATATGCTGATATCAATTCCACCGAAGTACGCAGTTGCTCAGGTGGTTGGTTACATAAAGGGGAAAAGTGCAATTCATATAGCTCGCACGTACCTTGACCAAAAGAAGAATTATGGTGGGATGAGTTTTTGGGCACGAGGTTATTTTGTCTCAACTGTTGGTACTGATGAAGGTGTTGTTCGTACGTATATCCGTGAACAAGAAAAGGAAGATAGTCGAGTAGAACAACTGTCGTTATTTAAATAGGCGACCACCGAATGGTGGTCAGTAAATCTTTTTAACATACCGCTTTGAGCGGTTCATAATTTAAAGCCACCGGTTTTACCGGTGGATACTTACTAGTATTGTTATCATAATGTGACGTTCGATGTCAAACATTGACGCTATTGGCTTCGACAAATAAAGTGCCATGAGCACAAGTTCAATAGCACAAAGCGTTGAGAACTCAGGACTATAAGCCGGTGAACATGTTTTATTTGCAACTTGGCATAACAATTGCTTTTTAATGGAGAGCGACCACATCAATGTTCGGCCAATATGTTTGTGTTCACGCCACTAAAACCTGAATAAAGGGGAAACTATATGCGAATTTGTCTTGATTTTGACGGTGTTATTCACTCGTTTACTTCTCAGTGGATAAATGAGGATGTTATTCCGGATAAACCTATTACTGGATGTCGGGAAGCTCTGGCCAGCATCAAAGCCATGGGTGCTCAGATATATATCCATTCAACCCGCTGCCATTGCCGGAGTGGACGTAAGGCTATTGCTCATTATATGGCCAAACATCATCTGGTTTTCGACGAAATCGTCGAGCACAAACCTGTGGCTGATTTATACATAGATGACCGAGCCATTCTGTTTTCTGGTGATTGGCAGAAAGTCCTGATGGCTGTTGGCCTGACAAGCAAATCTTATGAAAAATCTAATTTATTAAGCCACAGCACTGTCAAGATGCTCAATAAATTATTTGCCAACGAACTGGCTGAGAACGATGATTTTTGAAAAAAATACATACTACGCCCAAACCTCTCTCGTGTAGTTCAAGCATCAAGCCAAGGATTAATTATGAATAAGAACTTTATCAGCTCGTTTTTGTGGGTAACAATTGTATTGAACACATTCATTTTATCAGGGTGCGGTTCATCACAATCTGCCCCCGAGCAAAACATAATCGAACACGCCGCCCTGCAACTTGCGAATGCGCCAACGCCCCTATATGCAGTCACAGAATTTAGAATTACAAATCAATTCACCAAGGAGCTCAATAATGAAACAGTTTTTATTTATGAAACAGTGTTCAAAATGAAAGATACTGAAACAGGAAAAGTTGTGGGTGGTGAAGCCACACAATCACCTGACGGAATTATCAATTCTTCATTTGGTTTGGTGAAACGTGGCAATAAATGGTACCCTATGCGTTAAAAGGAAAGGGTTCAAAAGGAAGCTCGTTTGGTGGGCCGACATCTGAAACCTCTATCATTTATTGACGTAATTCATGACAGACAAGGTAGACAAAAAAATTCTTAAGGAGAAAAAAATGGCATTAACAGGATTGGAGCGCGAATTTATACGAAAGTACGAGCACATTGACCACGCGAAAGCTTGTGAGTATTTTAATACCCATCTTAAAGAGATGGTAACCAAGGGTGAAATGTTTGCCGCAATAAGAGAAAACACTCTCGACTTTTACCACCTCGGTCGTCGTACAGTAAGGCGCACCAAGGATAAATACACAACAAATAAATTCTATATTGAACAAGAAGGAACTGTAGGTTCAGCCGAAACTTCATTAAGTCCTGATGAATGTTTACAGAAACATAGTACTCTACTACGGAAGTGTGAGGAAAAAGCAAAAGACTCAGGACGAGAAGCAAGGCAGATTTCCAAATTATACAAGCAATACTCCTTTCTCAGTCGGCATTCAGATACAGACAAACCTATATTGATCGACATTGAGGTTCGCTTTGCGTCGCTTTGTGACGATGCCAAAGATGCAGCCAATGATAGAATTGACCTTGTATTTTTTATGCCTAAAAAAAATGCCTTGATGTTTGTAGAGGTAAAAAGAAGGAAAGATTCACGTATAAGAGCAGCTAAGGACAAGAAACCTGAAGTTATGGAGCAGGTTAATCTTTATCAAAACCAGATCAAGGAGAGGAAAGAGAAGATCATAGAAGCTTATAAAAATGTTGCCAAAACGATGAATGCAATTTTTGGCTGCTCTTTTCCTGAGCCCACGGATGTAATTCCTGTTGTTCCCATTCTCGTTGTTAATGATCCAGGTGAAGATACTACAGACAAGTCACCTAAACGTAATGTGCGTGACACATGGCTGGAACCAGCATTAGCTTCTTTAGGAAATAACCAAATCTGGGAAAAAGATGGGATACGCCTCATAGATGGTCGAGAGATTTTTAACGACCGGGGTGATAAAATGCCTGAACTGGCAAGAATTTTGGAAGAAATTTCAGAAGAAAAGCAATGAAGCTTTATGGAACCGTCACACTTAGATAAGGTTATGCTTTTCAGCTCTAAACTTTGAAAAAATTACAGAGGTTGTTAATGCAAATAACCATTCATCGTGGCACTCAAGAAATCGGCGGAACAGTCATTGAGGTGACCACAGCCAACACCTCTATCCTGCTTGACCTCGGTCTTCCCTTAAACCCCACAAGTAGCAATCTTGACATTACTAAGCTGACACCGGACGCAGTGCTTGTTAGTCATCCCCACCAGGATCATTATGGTCTTATTGATCAACTTGATAGCCAGATTCCGGTTTACATCGGGGAAGTAGGAAAGGAATTGATTTGTGCCACCAGAACATTCCTGGGTAAGGACTTACCAAACAATAATTTTCATTATTTTCAAAAATGGAAACCATTTTCCATCGGTGATTTTACCATTACTCCCTACCTGATGGATCATTCAGCCGTGGATGCCTATGCATTCCTGATCGAAGCTCAGGGTAAGCGCATTTTTTACAGTGGAGATTTCCGAGCTTCAGGCAATAAGGCTTTCCTGTTTGACAAATTAGTCGCAGATGCGCCGAAGAATATCGACCTGCTTCTCATGGAAGGAACCATGATGCGCCGTGACAGTAATGAGTTCCCCGACGAGGCTTCGGTCAGGAACAAGATGGAGGAGATTCTTAAAGAGCAGCAAAATATGTCATTTCTAATTTCCTCATCACAAAATATTGACCGCCTGGTTTCTGCTGCTCACGCCTGTAAAAATACAGACAAAATTTTCGTTATTGATATTTATACCGCCTGGGTGTTGGAAAAAATCAAGGTACTTTCATCGAAAACACCCACCATGGATTGGGACCATGTAAGAATTTATGCGGATAACGGGCCAGCGAAAGTGGTGAAGGAAAATCCTGATTATTTTGGGACGTTTCAAAAGAGATTGTATAGCCACCGAATTTTAAAGGAAGAATTAAAGGCTGTTCCGGCGAAGTATCTCTATTTGAGCAAGATGTCCAAAGCAAAGATCATGAATATCTATAAAGACTTCGGAGTGATCAACCTTATTTACAGTCAATGGCTGGGATATCTGGGATACACCAATGAAGAATATTATGGCGCTGAAGATATAGCTGCCTACAAAACAGACCCTGGTGTCAATTTTATCTATGCCCATTCTTCAGGGCATGCGACCCTTGATGTGTTGAAGAAAATGGAACAGGTATTAAATCCTGCCAATTTAATACCTGTTCACACCGAGTTTCCGAATGATTATTTGAAAGAATTCAACAATGTGAAGCTACTCACTGATGGTGAAATATTTACTTTTGCAGAATTCAAAAATTAGAGTCGATCTGTTCAGTAAAAAAATAAAGATGTTTAAACTAAAAAGGGAGGCGACATGGCAGACTACACATTTGATGGCAAAGAATTACATGATCGAAGAGGACACAGGGTTGGCGAGATTGATGGTAATCTCTTTCGAGATGGCCATGGGAGAAGAGTGGGTGAGATTGATGGTAATCTCTTTCGAGATGGCCACGGGAGAAGAGTGGGTGAATTTGACGGAAGGGTTATTCGCGATTCACATGGATCGAGAATATCAACCCTTGATGATGTCAAAAAAATCATTGATGGAATCGGTGGTACATCACTGGTTGCAATGTGGCTTTTCTTCGTTCGTTAAAAACTTTCTTCATTGCGCTCTATAGAAAACTCACGGCAAGACATACCCACTCAAATTGACCAACAAACAAAAGGGCAGAGGCATCATAATCGATAAAATTGAAAACGTATTTTATGATATTGAAACAACAATACATGCCTTACAACTTTAACAGACAATGCACAGAATGCTTTGAGCCATAGTGTTTTCCATTAATGATCATCTTGCCTGTACTGCTGAGGCCTTAATGCGGTCACGCTACACTGCCTATTGTACCCCGAGATGTCACGTAACAGAATTGCTGGCTTTTCGGCCAGTCCATGTTGAGCGACGGGGTAGTCTTGCGCCCGCTATAAGGCACGGAAATTCGAAAAAAGGAATGGAAATGAAAATGCAACGCGGTTTCACTGTAGATATATTGAAGGTTTCGCTCATTGTTGTGTGTTTTGGCGGTTGGATCGCCAACATCGTGAAGCTGATAGGTAGCAATTTTGATCCACTAACCGGCATGGTTGTGGCCCGCGTAATTGGTATCTTTATGTATCCGCTCGGTGTGGTGCTGGGTTTTTTGTGATCACGACAGCTAACGCCTTCTCAGCTTACATTCTCGAATTCTACATACTGACTTCAAATTCGGCACTACGAATAGCCCCCTCTCTTATCAAAGATGGTGTAATCAAATATGAATTGCAAACAAATGACAGGCAGTAACTGTATGAATACTAATTTTATTCATCTTCATGTCCACACCCAGTATAGCATGTTGGATGCGACTATCCGTATTCAAGATCTTCTCGATAAGTGTAAGGAATATGGGATGGACAGCGTTGCCATTACCGATCACGGTGCCATGTATGGTGCGCTTGAGTTCTACGTCAAGGCCAAAAAAGCTGGAATAAAACCGATCATTGGTTGTGAGTTTTATATGGCACCCGGCAAGCGGACAGATAGGGAGAAAGGACATTTTCACATTGTGCTGCTGGCCATGGATTACACTGGCTACAAGAATCTTACGAAAATGGCTGGTATCGCTCAGTTTGAAGGATTTTATCATAAACCTCGTATCGATATGGAGACCCTTGCCTCTCATAATGAAGGTATTATTGCTCTTACCGCCTGTTTGCACGGTCAGATCCCCTGGCTCATTGGTCACAACGACTTGAAAGGGGCCAGAAAGAAAGCTGAAGAACTCCTTGATATCTTTGGCGACCGTCTCTACTTCGAACTCCAGGAAAATGGCACCCCCGAACAAACCCTAACTAATATCGGGATGAAACAACTGGCGGCAGAACTGAAAATCAAAACAGTGGCCACCAGTGACTGCCATTACTTGAACAAGGATGACGCCCATGCTCATGATGTACTCCTTTGCATCCAGAGCAACAGCACTTTATCAGACCCCAAACGTTTCAAGTTTTCTTCAGACGAATTTTATTTCAAATCACCGGCTGAGATGAAAGAATGCTTCCGGCATACCCCCGAGGCAATTGCTGCTACCGTCGAGATTGCAGCACGCTGCAACCTTGAGATCAAATTCGGTGACTATCATTTACCCGTCTTTCCGGTTTCCGAGGGAGAAACACAGGATTCCATGTTTGCTACAGCCTGTTGGGATGGTCTGGAAGAGCGGTTTGCGGCCATGCCCAAGGCTGGGATCTTCAACACAACCGTGGATGACCAATACAAAAAACGGCTGGCCCATGAAATTGATACCATCAATACCATGGGCTTTCCCGGTTGCTTCCTTATCGTTGCCGATTATGTCAACTGGGCAAAAAGTCAGGGTATTCAGATTGACGACAGGTGCGGGTCTGGAGGCGGAAGTCTTGCAGCTTACTGTATGCGGATCACCAATATTGACCCCATCACACACAACCTTCTCTTTGAGCGTTTTCTCAATATCAAACGAAAATCCATGCCAGACTTTGACGTTGAATTCTGCCAGGAAAGACGCGGCGAGGTGATCAAGTATATCAGGCACAAGTATGGTAACTCCCATGTTGCCCAAATTCTAAAATACGATATCATGAGGGCGCGTAAGGCTATCCGCAAAGTGGGTCGAGTCATGGACGTCCCCTATGATGAGATTGACAAAATCATCAAGCTGATTCCTAAAGGGTCGAAAATGACGATTAGAAAAGCTATTGTTGAGGAACCTCGTCTTCAGGATGCCGCTGACAAGAACCAAAGAATTGATGAACTGCTGCATGTGGCCCAGTCCCTTGAAGGTATGGCCTGGCAAACATCAACCCATGCGACAAGTATAGTAATTTCTCCCCGACCTGTTGTTGAATTTTTGCCCACCTGCAAGGGGGATGAGGGTGAAACCCTGACCCAGTATGATTTGAGACATACCGAGATGACCGGTTTGATCAAGTTTGAGATAGGGTGTTAATAGTGGACAGTAGATCAGCTGTGAAATCTTTTTATATTTTGCACCGACTGATGTCGGTCATCAGTGATAGTCACCAATTCCTCATCAAAAATGAAGCGTTATCCATTTTCCCGAATTCTTAGCATCCTCGTAGGTAGAAAATACGACTTGGGGTTTTCGATGTGTTGACACCAGGAAAGGAGTAGAACCACGAATATTATTAGTGTTGCAACTGACTACCAAATTAGTTTCATTAGCATTTAACACCTGAACACCCGGTCAAAATGGCCTGAATACGCTCACTGTCATAGTCGGGTATCCGCCAGATCCTGGCCAGGGCCACCGCATTCTCGGCAATCAGCGGGATCTCCTGTTCCGGGATCTTCAGGGCCGCAAGCGATGTGGGGCTGTGCACCTTTTCAAACCATGCCTCCAAGGCATTAATCCCTTTCTTGGCCCGCTCTTCCATGCTGCCGCTCCGGCAGTCAAACACCCGTTCGGCAAACTGGGCGAAACGCTGGGGTGTGGCTTGGCATTGATGACGCATCCAGCCGGGGATGACCGCCGAGAGCCCCGCCCCATGGGGGACATTGTAGAGCGCGGACAGGGAGTGTTCGATCAGGTGCATGGGAAAACCGACCTTGCCGAGGCCCGCCGCAGTCAGGCCGTTCAAGGCCAGGGTGGCGGTCCACATCAGATCGGCGCGTCCCTGATAGCTGTTCAGGTCGGCCAGCACCCGGTCGCAGCTCTCCATGGCATTGATGATCAACCCTTCCATGAACCGATCCTGAACCGGGGTGGCTGGATCTTGAGTGGTGAAGTAGAACTCAAGGACGTGGGCAATGGCATCCACCGCGCCATAGGCGGTGTAGTCGGCGGGAACCGTAAAGGTCGCCTCCGGGTCAAGGATGGAGGTCTTGGGGTAGAGTTTTTTGTTGGCGAACCCGAATTTCTGTCTGGTCTCCTCATTGGTGATGACCATGCCGGAATTCATCTCCGAGCCGGATGCCGCCAGGGTCAGGACCGTGGTCAGGGGCAGGGGTGCGGTGACGGATTTCTTGCCGGTAAAGAATTTCCACACATCATAATTCACCACCGCCCCGGCGCAGATCGCTTTGGCCTCATCAATCACCGATCCGCCGCCGATGGCGCAGACTACCTGGCACTTTTGCTTTTGGGCCAGGGTAATGCCTTCCTGCACATGGCTGAGGACAGGATTGGACTGAACCCCGGGATGTTCAACAATCTCGGCCCCGGCCTTGAGCAGGGAATCGGTTGCCTGCTGGTAGATCCCGTTTCGTTTGATGGAGCCGGAGCCATACACCAGAAGTACCCTGGTGCCAAAGATAACGGTCTCCGTGCCGATGGCAGGGATGGTACCCTTGCCGAAAAGGATCTTGGTGGGATTATGGAAGACGAAGTTCTGCATACTCTTTGAGCATTGAAAGGGAAAGAGGTGACGCTCTAATCGGCAAATGCCAGGGTGAGTCGGACAAAATCCTCAAGGGTCAGATCCTCAGCCCTGGCCGTTGGCGCGATGCCGGCCTTGCGGATGAGAGCTTCGGTCTGGTGTTTGATCGTTGCCTTGTCCTCTTCCGCGATCAGGGGCAGGAGCTTGCTGCTGCTCAGGGTGTTGAGCAGGGTCTTGCGCCGCTGGCTGAAGGCGCCGCGGACGACGCGATGGAGCAGGGCATGATCATAGGGCGGGAGGGCCTTGATCCGCTCGGTCTGCCGGTCAAAATCAATCCGTACCACCACCGAGTCGATCTTGGGTCGGGGATGAAATTCCGCCGGTTTCAGGGTCAGCAGGCGAGTGACTGTGGCGCAGGCGCTGAGCAGAACTGTGGGCACCCCATATTGCTTGGTGCCGGGCTGGGCGGTGAGCCGGTCGGCCACTTCCTTTTGCAGCATGATGGTGGCCCAGGCCATCTTTTCCTGGTTCTCAATCAGTTTGAACAGAAAGGGATTGGAGATGGAGTAGGGCAGGTTGGCCATGATCTTGATCGGCCCCTGGCACTGCTCAAAGAGGGCCTGAAAATCAGCCTGCAACACATCCTGGTGGATCAGGGTAACATTTTCCGGCAGGTCTGCTTCTTCCTGATGAAACCTGATAATGCCGCTGTCGATTTCCAGGCCGATAACCTGTCTGGCGGCGCGGGCCAGTGGCCGGGTGAGGGCTCCAAGCCCAACACCCACCTCCAGGATGATGTCATCGCCTGTTATCCTGCCCGCATGGACAATGGCCTCAGCCGTCCCGGTATGGACAAGGAAATTCTGGCCAAACCGTTTTTTGGGGGTCAGATGATGTTTTTCGAGAGATGATTTCGTATTATGAGCTGTGGTCATGCAATTACCATAATGTGATCCTAATTTAATTTTCGCCCCTGGCGAAACATGTCAGTATATATCTCCGGCAGATGCTGCCGGCGTAAGACCGTTATCACCTCTTCCACCGGATACGGGATACGGTGGAGATCGACCTCGATATCCTGTCCTGAGAGGGTCAGGGTGGCGCAACTGGCCTCTGGATTCCCATCAAGCATCCTGCCGACGCTTCCCGGATTGATGAAGTGAGTTGCCTGAATGTGTTTATGGTAGGGCGTATGGGAGTGGCCGGTGACAACGATCTCGCAGTGTGACAGCTGGCTGAGCTCCTGGAAACGGCTGTCCGGGGTATGGGCGAAGAGCAGTTCCCTGGGGTGGTCAGGGCTGCCATGGAAGAGACCGATGGTGAAATCTCCAAGCTCCAGTATCTGTGAGTCTTCCAGGGAGAGCAGGTACTCTTTGCTCCGGGCGTTCAAGGCCTGCACCGTTGACCGGTACATGATCCGTTTTTCTTCGTCATGGGGTTTTTTAAAGGTCTCCCCCTGGAGCAGGGTTATGACTTTCTGGTCGGTATTTCCGAGGATGGAATAGGTCTTTCGGTCTTGCAGCCACTGCAATGTCTCGTTGGGGAAAGGGGCGTACACCGTTGAGTCTCCACAGTTGCAGATGGCGTCAAAGGGCTTATCGGCAAAGTTGTCGGCAAAGAAGCGGTCAATGGCAATCAGGGCGGGAAGGTTCCCATGGATATCCGACAGAAGAAGGATCCGCATAACAAGTGGCTGGTAGAGGTGGAATTGGCAGGACGTCTCTTCATTTAAACGGTTGTAATTCTACACGTGAAAGGGGAAAGAGGAAACCTCTTTATTTTTAACTGGCATATTGGGCAGGATGAATGGTAGCTTTTTTCACCTGATGAACGAACTTTATTTCTCATCGTCGCTTGCTTGTTTTTGTCTCTCTCCTGATTGAGAAACGAAAATGCACCCTCCTGGTCAAAACTATAACGGGCTCATGCAGAAAGGCTTTATTGAAGAACAGATCCAGGGGATCGTCGAACGGGTCACGTATCATAACACCGAGTCTGGCTGGTCGGTGTTGCGGGTGAAGTGTTTCAACGACCATGAGGCCGTGGCCGTGACCGTGCACCAGACCCGTGTTTTTGCCGGGGCGACCATGAAATTCTTCGGCTCCTGGATGACACATCCCAGCTACGGCAGGCAGTTCAAGGCGGTGCGCGCCGAGGAGCAGAAACCGGCGACTGCCGCTGGTCTTGAAAAGTATCTTGGCTCCGGCCTCATCAAAGGGGTGGGGCCCAAGACCGCCCGCAAGATTGTCAGTTATTTCGGCAAGCAGACCCTTGATATCTTTGAAGACCGGATTGAGGACCTGCTCCTGGTGCCGGGCATCGCCCACAAAAAACTGGCCGGGATCAAGACGGCCTGGGAAGAACATCGGGCGGTGCGGGAGGTGATGCTCTTTTTACAGGGGCATGGGATCTCCACCCTCTTTGCCGTCCGCATCTATAAGAAATACGGCGATCAGGCCGTCGCCCTTGTTCGCGAGAATCCCTACCGGCTGGCGGATGACTTTTACGGTATCGGCTTTTTTTCGGCCGACAAGGTTGCCCTCTCCCTTGGCCTGGAGCTGGACTCAGAGCTCAGGATCATGGCCGCCATCCGGCATATCCTGGCGGCCTCCCGGGAACAGGGCCATTGTTTTCTTACCAGCAGCCAGATCCTGAGCCAGATCAGGGAACTCCTGGAGCTGGATCTGGCCGGTCGGCTGGAGTCCTATCTTGATTCCATGGAGCGGGATAATCTGCTCAAGACCCGCTTTCTGGAAATGGACGGCATGGCCGCACTTCCTTGTTATTATTCCAAGACGCTCTATTATGATGAACAGAATTGCGCCGAATGGTTGCGACAACTTTGTGCCCCCCTGGCCATTGATGAAAAAAGGGTGGAGCAATGGCTGCAGTCCTACAGTGCGACCCAGAATCTGCAACTGAGCCCCGAGCAACATGGCGCTGTGGCCGGTATTGCCTCCTGCCGGTGCGCGATTCTGACCGGGGGGCCGGGTTGCGGCAAGACTACCACCACCAAGACCCTGGTCAAGTTGTTGCAGGCCATGGGGCTGAATGTGACCCTGGCCGCGCCCACGGGTCGTGCGGCCCAGCGCATGGGGGAGGTGATCGGCGATGAGGCCAGGACCATCCACCGGTTGCTGGAGTATCAGGGCGGCGGCTTCAAGCGCAACCGGGAGCAGCCTCTGCTCCTCGACTGTCTGGTTGTCGATGAGTGTTCCATGCTCGATATCAGCCTGACCGCGGCCTTGCTGGCTGCGATTCCTGAAGGGGCGCGCCTTGTTTTGATCGGAGATGCCGATCAGTTGCCATCGGTGGGGGCCGGCAATGTGCTGGCGGATCTGATCGCTTCCGGTGTTGTTCCTGTCTTTACCCTGAACAAGGTGTTCCGTCAGGCCGGGGAGTCTTCCATTATCCGTTTTGCCCATGCTATTAACGCCGGCGAGGTTCCGCAGATTCCTTCACCTTTCAAGCAGCCTGGCCTGTGGAGCGAAAAGGCTGACTGTCTGTTTCTTGATTCCAACGAGGCCACGAAAGAACAGCTGCGGGTCATTGCCAGGGTACGGGACCATTTGAAGACCGCCGGAGTTGATGCCGAAGCCCTTTTTGGTGCGGAGCATCTTTTTACAGGAATTGACGAAGAGCCGTTACATCAGAAGATGAGGCATGAGCTTGACTTGCCGGATAAATACAGCCATATCAATTTTGGTCTGCTCCAGACTGCGGAAAACAGCGCCGATGAACTGCGGTCAGTCCTGAAAAAGGTGCATCCCTGGTCATCCCTCTATTACGGCCTGACCGCCCAGGAGGTGATCGTCAGGCTTTATACCGAATGGATCCCCAAATATTTCGGCAGAGAGTGCGAGATCCAGGTGCTCTCACCCATGACCAGAGGGAGTCTGGGCACGGCAATACTCAATCGCACCCTGCAGCAGACGGTCAATCCTGCAGGCGAGAGCAAGGGGCAACTGGTTCTCGGTGAGCGGATATTCAGGGTGGGGGACCGGGTGATTCATCGCCGCAACAACTATGACCTTGGGGTCTACAACGGCGATATCGGTCAGATCAGTGCGGTGAACGCCCTTGATCTGACCTGTGTGGTGCGCTTTTTTGCGGGCGGCCGCGAGGTGGAATATCAGCCGGATCAGATCAGTGAGCTCGATCTGGCCTATGCCATCACCATCCACAAGTCGCAGGGCAGTGAGTTTGATTGTGTGATTATCCCCATTGTCAGCCAGCATTTCAAGATGCTCTTCTGCAATCTTGTCTATACCGGTCTGACCAGGGCCAAAAAGCTGGCGGTTTTTGTGGGAACCAGACAGGCCTTTTCCATGGCGGTCAGGAATGTGGACACGGCCAGACGGCAGACGGCGCTGGCTGCCTTGTTGCGGGCTCAATGAAAGGACAATAATTTAACAGGAGGATTGTGGCAAATGGAATACAGAACAGGAACGCTCGGGCGGGTGATCATGGCCCGTTTCGATCAGGGCGATGATCTGCTGGAAGGTTTGCAGGAGCTGGTAAGGAAGGAGAGCCTGCGCGCGTGCTGGTTTCAGATCCTGGGCGGCCTGCGGCAGGCCGGGGTCGTGACCGGGCCAAAAGAACCGACCATGCCGCCTGATCCGGTATGGGCCGAGGTGGACGGGGCCCGCGAGGTGGTGGGCAGCGGTTCGGTCTACTGGGAGGCAGACGAGCCGCGCATCCATCTTCATGCGGCCATGGGTCACCATGGCGAGACCATGACGGCCTGTGTCCGCAGAAATACCAGGGTCTATCTTATCCTGGAGGTCCTTCTCTTTGAACTGCAGGGGATGGATATCACCCGGCCCTATTTTGCCGAAGGTGGATTTAACCGTCTTACCTTTGGAAATTAGGTGGTTGGTTTTTTTTGTGATATAACTAAGCTGTCTTAGAGGTGATCTGTCAGCTTTTGCGTTGTGGCTGAATACCCTGTCACGATGGAAAGGATATGAGCATGACGACCGTGTGTGGCTGAAGCCGATTGACGGTAGATAAGCGGGAACAACCATGGAAAACAAAACCGGTTTATCCAATCTCGGCACGATCGCCTCGATCCGCGGCAGTGTCGTGGATATCCGGTTTGATAAACATTTGCCGCCAATTTACTCGGTACTGCGTGCTGGAGATGAAGGGCGAATCGTCATCGAAGTGCTGGCACAACTGGATGCCCATCATGTGCGCGGGATTGCCTTGACGCCGACGCAAGGTCTTGCTCGCGGCATGGCGGTTGAGGATACCGGCGGGCCGCTTACGGCACCGGTGGGCAAGGGGATTCTGGCGCGGATGTTTGATGTTTTCGGCAATGTCATCGACCGCGAAGCGGCGTTGTCCGATATCCAATGGCGTTCGGTGCATCGGGCTCCGCCGCCGCTGGCGCGGAGGTCGGTCAAGTCTGAAATCTTTGAGACCGGCATCAAGGTTATTGATGTGCTGGTGCCGCTGGAGCGCGGCGGCAAGGTGGGCTTGTTCGGCGGTGCCGGTGTGGGGAAGACGGTGTTGCTCACCGAAATGATCCACAACATGATTGGGCACCATCATGGGGTAAGTATTTTTTGCGGAATAGGCGAACGTTGTCGCGAAGGCGAGGAGCTTTACCGTGATATGAAAGAGGCCGGCGTGTTGTCAAACATGGTGATGGTCTTCGGCCAGATGAATGAACCGCCCGGCAGCCGGTTCCGTGTGGGCCACGTCGCCCTGACCATGGCCGAGTATTTCCGCGACGACGAGCACCGTGATGTGCTGCTGCTTATCGATAACATCTTCCGCTTCATCCAGGCCGGCATGGAGGTGTCCGGCCTGATGGGGCAGATGCCGTCGCGGCTGGGTTATCAGCCTACCATGGGCACTGAACTATCGGGGCTGGAGGAGCGCATCGCCAACACTGATACAGGCGCCATCACCTCAATCCAGGCGGTGTATGTGCCGGCCGATGATTTCACTGATCCGGCGGCGGTGCATACCTTCTCGCATCTTTCCGCCTCCATTGTCCTGTCGCGCAAACGGGCAGGTGAAGGACTCTTCCCGGCCATTGACCCGCTCCAATCCAGTTCCAAGATGGCCACGCCCGGCATCGTTGGCGAACGGCATTACAATCTGGCGCAGGAAATCCGGCGGACCCTCGCGCAATATGCGGAACTCAAGGACATCATTGCCATGTTGGGTCTGGAACAGCTTTCGCCGGAGGACCGCAATGTGGTCGCCCGGGCCCGGCGCCTGGAGCGTTTTCTCACCCAGCCGTTTTTTACTACCGGGCAGTTCACCGGCCTTGCCGGAAAACTCGTCAGCCTTGAGGACGCGCTGGACGGCTGCGAGCGCATCCTGCACGATGAATTCAAGGACTATCCGGAGAGCGCGCTCTACATGATCGGGACGATAGCCGAGGCGAAGGGGAAAGCGAAGGCAGGCCCGGCCGCAGCCATGGCCACACCTGATTTAAAAACCACACTCAATGGCACCCCGCAGCCTGCCCCCGATTCCAAGTCTCAAGCCAACCCCGAACCGCCGCTGCACTCCGAGTCGAAACCGGGATTGGAGGTTGAACATGCCGCTGACACGCATGAATCTTAAGCTCCTCCTGCCGTTTCGGATCTTTGCCGAAAAAACCGGCGTGTCCCGTATCGTGGCCGAGACCCGCGAGGGCTCGTTCGGACTCTTGCCCCATCGGCTTGACTGTGTCGCGGCGCTCGTGCCCGGCATTCTGATCTACGAAAACGAAGCGGAGGGTGAGGTGTGCGTGGCCGTCGATGAGGGGGTGCTGGTCAAGACCGGCTTGGACGTGTTTGTCTCGGTGCGTAATGCGATTGGCGGAACGGACTTGGGCCTTTTGCGTGAGGCGGTGGAACGGGAATTTCTGAATCTGAACGAACGGGAGCAGAATGTCCGCTCGGTGATGGCGAAAATGGAGAGCGGTTTCATCCGCCGTTTAGTGGAGTTGCATCGTGAGTGAAAAACCGGGAATCAAGCGGACGAAAGAGCGGACGGCGTTCAGTCGGGAGGTCGGCGCCAAGGCGGCGCGCAAGATTAAGGCCCGCGAGTCCATTCAGGACGTCTGGTTCGGCTTGGGCATGATGGGGCTTATCGGCTGGTCAGTGGTGGTTCCGACGCTGCTCGGCGCGGCGCTCGGTATCTGGCTGGACAAGCACTATCCGGGAAAGCATTCCTGGACGCTGGCGCTGCTGTTCATCGGCCTGGGTCTCGGCTGTCTGAATGCCTGGCACTGGGTGGCCAGGGAAGACAAGGCCATGCGGGAGGAACAGGAGGATAAAGATGACTGAGACTTTGCGACTGGCGCCGGCTGTGGTGGCTGGCATTGTGCTCGGGGCGATTTTCTTCGGCGGGCTTTGGTGGACGGTTCGCAAGTGTATTTCGTCCAAACAGCCGGCGTTCTGGCTCTTCGGCAGCCTGTTGCTCAGAACGGGCATTGCCTTGACCGGGTTTTATTTTGTCTCCGGCGGTCATTGGCAGCGGTTGCTGGCCTCTCTTCTCGGATTTGTCATCACCCGTTTCCTTGTGACGCGGCTTACCCGGCCGCCGCTCGAACATCACCACTCTCCCGCAAAAGAGGCCAGCCATGCGCCTTAGTCCCGATGAGATCATCTTCTGGCAACACGGGTTTTTCAAACTCAATGCCACCATTGTCTTCACCTGGGGCCTGATGCTGGTGCTGGCCGTCGGTTCACAGCTCATCACGCGCCAACTTTCCCAGGGCCTGAAACGTTCCCACTGGCAGAATCTGCTGGAAATTGTCGTCACCGGCATCGAGAAACAACTTCAAGAGGTCGGTCTGAGTCAGCCGCGGAAATATCTCGCTTTTCTGGGCACGCTCTTCCTTTTTGTCGCCGCCGCCAGTCTCTGTATTATCATTCCCGGCTACGAGCCGCCGACCGGTTCGCTCTCGACCACGGCTGCCCTCGCGTTGTGTGTCTTTGTGGCCGTGCCGTTCTTCGGCATCGAAGGACAAGGGATGGGCCGCTACCTCAAGTCCTATACGGAACCGATGTTCATCATGCTGCCGTTTAACATCATCAGCGAGATCACGCGCACGCTGGCCCTGGCTATTCGTCTGTTTGGCAACATGATGAGCGGGACGATGATTGTCGCTATCCTGCTCACGATTACCCCCTTTATCTTTCCTGTGGTCATGACGGTGCTCGGTTTGCTCACCGGCATGGTGCAGGCTTATATTTTCAGTATCCTGGCAGCGGTTTTTATCGCCGCCGCTACACGAGTCCGCAAGACCAGGCCAGAACCGAGGTCCAACGTTGAAGCAGGAACTACGATAACAAAAGGAGAGGTTATGGACAGCATGACGATTATCGCGGTGGCATCAATTGTCATTGCCGGCATCACCACGAGTTTTGGCTGTATGGGGCCGGCGCTGGCGGAAGGCAGGGCGGTCGCGACGGCGCTGAGTTCACTGGCGCAGCAGCCTGATGCCTCCGGCACTATCACCCGCACCCTGTTTGTGGGATTAGCGATGATCGAGTCCACGGCCATCTACTGCTTCGTGGTTTCGATGATTCTCATCTTCGCCAATCCGTTCTGGAATCACGTCATCGCCCAGACTGGAGGAAAGTAGGTCATGCTCATTGACTGGTTTACCGTCAGTGCGCAGGTGGTCAATTTTCTCATCCTGGTGTGGTTGCTGAAGCGCTTTCTCTATAAGCCCATTCTCCATGCCATCGATGCGCGGGAGAAGCGGATTGCCGCAGAACTTGCGGATGCCGATGCGAAAATGAGCGAGGCCCAACAGGAGCGTGACGAGTTCCAGCACAAGAATGAGGCGTTCGACCAGCAGCGCAGCGCCCTCCTGAACCAGGCGACGGACGAGGCGAAAACCGAACGTCAGCGCCTCCTCGATGAGGCGCGGCAGGCGGCAGACGCCCTGCGTGCCGGGCGGCAGGAAGCGTTGCAACGCGAACAACAGAGCCTGGGTGATGAAATCCTCCGCCGAACCCGGGAGGAAGTGTTTGCCATTGTGCGCCAGACGCTGACAGACCTTGCCGGGACGACATTGGAAGAACGGATGAGCGAGGTGTTGACGCGCCGCTTGCAGGAGCTGAACAAAGAGGCGAAGGAGGGTCTTGCCATGGCCCTGAAGACATCGTCTGATCCGATGCTCGTGCGCAGCGCCTTCGAGCTGCCGTCGGAGCAACGATCGGCGATCCAGCAGGCGCTCAACGAAATCGTGTCGGCTGACATCCAGGTCCGTTTCGAGACTGCACCGGATCTGATCAGCGGCATCGAGTTCATCGCGAACGGATGGAAGGTCGCCTGGAGCATCACGGATTATCTCGCGTCACTGGAAATGAGCGTCGGCGAACTGCTGCAAGGGCAGTCCAGGCCCCAAACTCAACCTGCCGTTCCTGAAGAGGCCGCATGAACGCGCCGCCCGATTCTCTGCAACGTGTCTTTGACCGCGCATTCGCCGGATTAAAACAGGGGCGTCAAACCTTTACGCCGCAACTGACACCGTACGAGGTCGGCACTATCATCAGCGTTTCCACCGGCATTGCCCGGGTCTCCGGCCTGCCCCATGTGGGTTTTGACGAGCTGGTAAAATTCCCCGGTGATCTGTTCGGTATTGCATTTAATGTGGACAAGGATGAGGTCGCGGTTGTGCTCCTCGGCGAATACTGGCATCTGCACGCGGGAGATGAGGTCCGACGCACGGGCAGGGTCATGGATGTCGCCGTGGGTGATGGCTTGCTGGGTCGCGTCATCGACCCGCTCGGCCGGCCTCTCGATGACTATGGGCCGGTAATTGGCGGCAAGCGGTTGCCCATCGAACGCCCTGCTCCGCCCATCATGGATCGTGCGCCGGTCACCGTGTCGCTCCAGACCGGCATCAAGGTCATCGATGCGCTCATTCCCATCGGCTGCGGTCAGCGCGAGCTGATTCTTGGTGACCGCCAGACAGGCAAGACCGCCATCGCCATTGATACCATCCTCAACCAGCGGGACCGGAATGTCCTGTGCGTCTATTGTGCCATCGGCCAGCGTTCTTCCGCTGTTGCCAAGACTGTGGCTGTCTTGCGGGAGAAGGAGGCGATGGCTTATACCGTTGTGGTGGTGACCGAGGGTAACGACCCACCAGGTCTTGCCTACATCGCCCCTTATGCCGCGACCAGCATTGCCGAGTCTTTCATGGAAGCGGGCAGGGATGTGCTGATTGTATACGACGACCTCACCCATCATGCCCGTGCCTATCGCGAGCTTTCCCTTCTGCTGCGCCGTCCTCCCGGTCGCGAAGCGTTTCCAGGGGACATTTTTTATATTCATTCACGCCTGCTCGAACGCGCCACTCATCTGCGCGAGGAACTCGGGGGGGGCTCACTCACGGCGCTGCCCATCATCGAGACCCAGGCGCAAAATATCTCCGCTTATATTCCGACTAACCTGATCTCCATCACGGACGGGCAGATCTACCTCTCGCCGTCGCTTTTTGAATTGGGCGTACTGCCCGCAGTCGATGTCGGCAAATCCGTCTCGCGCGTTGGCGGCAAGGCGCAACGGGTGGCCTACCGCGCAGTGGCTGGCGACCTCAAGCTCGCCTATGCCCAGTTTGAGGAACTCGAGACCTTTGCCCGGTTCGGGGCTCACCTGGATGAAGATACCCGCAAGATCATCGAGCACGGACGGCGAATTCGCGCCTGTCTTCAACAGCCGGAATTTACTCCGGTGTCAGTACCTGCGCAAATCGCGGTGCTGCTGGCATTGAGCGCAGAGCTTTTCGATCGCGTGCCGCTTGACCAGATGACAGACGCCGAGCAGGCCTTATACGAGGCGACGGCTGATATCCCGGCGGAGGTGCGCCAGCGATTGGATAGCGCTGAAAAGTTGAGCGAGGAGGACCGTGAAACGATTGTCCAAATCGCCCGTAAAGCGCTTGCCCGCTTCCAGCCCAATCCTGAATCCGCCGAGAAATTATGAACGATACCACGGCGACTCTGCGCCGAAAGATCGGCGGAGCCATTGATCTCCAATCCGTCGTCCGCACGATGAAGGCCATGGCCGCGTCGAGCATCGGCCAATATGAGAAATCGGTGCAGGCGCTGGCCGATTACTCTCGCACGGTGGAGCTGGGGCTTTGCGCATGTTTCCGGGAAAACGGGTTAGCACCCTTGATTGCCGAACGAAAAAGAGGCTCAGTGACGGGGGTGAGCGCCGTCGTCTTTGGTTCCGATCAGGGATTGGTGGGCCAGTTTAATGATGTGGTGGCCGATCATGCAATCAAGATGCTGGCTACCCTGCCGCTGGCCAACCTTGAGGTCTGGGCCGTTGGTGAGCGCGTTCATGCGCGTCTGGCAGACGCGGGCCTGCCGCTGATGGGACTTTTCACCGTGCCGAACTCTGTCAAGGCCATCGCCCCGCTTGTCGGGGAGATTCTTGTGGAGAGCGAGACGCGCCACAGCCAGGATGAAGGCGCCGAATTCTACCTCTTCTATAATCGACCCACGTCCGGGGCGGTTTATACGCCCGTGAGTCAGCAATTGTTGCCGCTGGACGAAAACTGGCGTCGCAATCTGGTCCAATTTCCCTGGCCAACGGCAAACTTGCCCGAGGTCATGGGGGGCAACATCGCGACCTTGCGGGCGCTTATCCGCGAATATCTCTTTGTCTCACTCTTCCGGGCATGTGCTGAATCCCTGGCGAGCGAGAATGCAAGCCGCCTGGCGGCGATGCAACGCGCCGACAAAAACATTGATGAATTGCTGGAGGACCTCAAAGGAACATTCCATCGCTTGCGCCAGAGTGGCATCGACGAGGAACTATTCGACGTCATCTCCGGTTTCGAAGCGCTGAGCGGAGAGGAGAAGTGAGCTGTATGAGCCTGCAGCATGAAAGGGTGTGGCCCCCAATTCGGCGATAGTCCGGTTCGCGAGCCGGGGCTTCCATTCAGGACAAATATAAAGGACTCAACTTTCCGACTTGTTAATTTATGTTAGCTTACAATAAGTTAGATCAAAAAATGAGCAAACAGTTCGTCATGCCGGGCTTGATCCGGCATCCAGAGAACTCGCGGATATCACGAATGCTGGATTCCGGCTAAAAACATGCCGGAATGACGACAGGAAATTACGTAATATGTCTTATGATTTTAGCCTGTTATCTCAATTCGGAAAGTTGAGTAAAGGATATGCAATGAGTGAACAAACACCTGCCTGTAAGCCGCTTTACAGTCTCTTGCCTACAGATATCGAGGGATTCGATTGTCTGACCGAGCTTGCCCTGGATATGCGTTGGTCCTGGAATCATGCCACTGACGAGGTGTGGCAACAGCTTGATCCGGTGCTGTGGGAACTGACTCATCATCCGTGGGATATCCTGCAGACCGTCTCCCGGGAGAAGGTCAAGGACGTGTTGGCCGATCCGGCCTTTCGCCAGAAGATAGATCTCTTCGTAGAATCCAGAAAGGAGGCGGCAAAGGTCCCCGCGTGGTTTCAGCAGAATTATCCGCAGGCTCCCCTGGCCTGTGTTGCCTATTTCAGTATGGAATTCATGTTGAGCGAAGCGCTTCCGATCTATTCGGGGGGGCTTGGCAATGTGGCCGGCGATCAGCTCAAGGCCGCAAGCGACTTGGGCGTGCCGGTCATCGGCGTGGGACTGCTCTACCAGCAGGGTTATTTCCGCCAGGTGCTGGACAGGGACGGCAGGCAGCAGGCCCTCTACCCCTACAACGATCCCGGGCAACTGCCGATTACGCCGTTGCGCCAGGCGAACGGCGAGTGGCTGCGGTTGAAGCTCGACTTGCCCGGTTACCCGGTCTGGTTGCGCGCCTGGCAGGTCCAGGTCGGCAGAGTAAAACTTTACCTGCTGGACAGCAATGATGCCGCGAATTTTCCCGCCCATCGAGGGATTACCAGCGAGTTGTATGGCGGTGGGCTGGAGTTGCGGCTGCAACAAGAGATGGTGCTTGGGATCGGCGGGTGGCGCTTGTTCCGCGCGCTTGGCCTGCAGCCGGAAGTCTGCCACCTGAATGAAGGGCATGCGGCCTTTGCGGTGTTGGAACGCGCCCGGAGTTTCATGAAAGAGACAGGGCAGCCCTTCGACGTCGCCCTCGCCGTGACCCGCGCCGGCAATCTTTTCACCACTCACACAGCGGTGTCTGTTGGCTTTGACCGTTTTGCTCCGGCCCTCATCGAGCAATACCTCGGTGGTTATGCCGAACAAAAACTGGGGATTACTCTTCGTGATCTGCTGGCTCTCGGCCGCCTGAACCGTGAAGATCCGTCGGAAAGCTTCAATATGGCGTATCTGGCGATCCGCGGCAGTGGGGCGGTCAATGGCGTGAGTCGCCTGCATGGCAAGGTGAGCCGGCATCTTTTTGAACCTCTTTTTCCGCACTGGCCGGAGGACGAAGTGCCTGTTGGTCATGTAACGAATGGAATCCACATGCCGACATGGGACTCGGCAGCCGCCGATGATCTGTGGACGGAGACCTGCGGCAAGGACCGCTGGCTTGGGGCAACGGAAAACCTGGAACATGATATCCGCCGTGTCTCCGACGTCAGGCTCTGGCAATTCCGCCTTGCCGCCAGCAAGTCTTTTGTGAAATACACCCGTGAGCGTTTGTCCAGACAACTGGCTGCCTCCGGCGCGTTGCCCGGGGCGGTGGCCGAGGCGCAGAATCTGTTCGACCCGAATGCCTTGACCTTGGGCTTTGCCCGTCGCTTCGCCGCCTACAAACGACCCAACATGCTGCTGCACGATCCGGAACGACTGCTGCGCCTGTTGACCAATCCTCAGCGTCCGGTCCAGCTCGTCCTTGCCGGTAAGGCCCATCCGGCAGACCAATTGGGACAGGCTCTCATCCAGCAGTGGACGCAGTTCATTCAGCGGCCCGAGGCCCGTCGCCACGTGATCTTTCTCAGTGACTACAACATGTTTTTGAGCGAACAGATGGTGCAGGGGGTTGATGTCTGGATCAACACGCCACGGCGACCCTGGGAGGCGTGTGGGACGAGCGGGATGAAGGTGCTCGTCAATGGCGGCATCAATCTCTCGGAATTGGACGGCTGGTGGGCGGAGGCGTACAGCCCGGAGGTGGGCTGGGCGTTGGGGGATCGTCAGGAACATGGTGATGATCCGGTCTGGGATGCGGTCGAGGCCGAGGCGCTCTACGACCTGCTCGAACGGGAGGTGATCCCGGAATTTTATGCCCGCGACAAGCAGGGCATTCCCACGGCCTGGGTGGCGCGGATGCGGGAAAGCATGGCACGGTTGACACCCCGCTTCTCCGCCAATCGCACGGTACGTGAATACACGGAGCAACACTACCTTCCGGCTGCGGATGCCTACCGTCAGCGCGCTGCCGATCAGGGCGCAATCGGCAGGCAAATAGTAAATTGGCAGCAGATGATGGAACAGCACTGGTCGAATCTGCGCTTCGGCGAACAGAAGGTGGAGACCAAAGGCGAGCAGCATCTTTTTGAGGTTCAGGTCTACCTTAATGACTTTACTCCTCAGTCAGTACGGGTGGAGCTGTATGCCGCCGGCATGAGCGGCGGCGCATCGGTGCGGCAGGAGATGAAGTGTGTTCGCCAACTGGTCGGTGCGTCAGAGGGCTATGTCTACAGCGCGGCCGTTTCTGCGGCCCGTCCATCGACGGATTATACGGCACGAGTGATACCGTACTGCGACGGCGTGGCACTGCCACTGGAAAACGCACGAATCCTGTGGCAGCGCTGAGCTGATTGGCGGGAAAAAATGCCGGGACAGAAACGATGACACAGGTGAATTCAACTGAAGGGAGGTGATTCCGGAATTTTATTTTTTTATAACTCACACATACACTACTTTTGATCATAAGATTATAGCTCGCGGCAAGAACACTGGTTGTTAGTCAGGAAATCCTGAAGAGCTTTTCTATCCATCAACAAAGGAGATACATTATGAGCACGAAAGATGCCTACAAACAGAAGATAGACGCCGAAATGGAACTGGTACAGGCCAAGTTGGCCGAGTTTAAGGTCAAGGCGAAGAGTCTTACCGCCGATGTCAGCATAAAACATGCCAAGCAGGTTGTTGACGATCTTGAACAGAAGGTCAACACTGCGAAGGCTAAATTGAAAGAGCTGGGCGAGGCCAACGAAGACGATTGGGAACAACATAAGGACGGAGTGGAAAACGTCTGGCATGTATTACAATCTGCACTGAATGATACCGTCATCATGTTTGAGAAAGATGTTTAACCCTAAAAACAGCAATTACCTCATAATGCCAATGCCGCTCCCCCTCATCCCCAACCCTTGTCCCTCAGGGAGAAGGGCAAAAACTCCCTCTCCTTTTGGGAGAAGGTCGGGGTGAGGGGAAGGTTTAGCAATACAAGAAGTTATCGCAAAAATATCCTGATCCTCGTTTGGATCGTGGAAGGTTACGAGATCCAAAGCAATCTTTATACCGATTACAGCGTACGGTATCACCGCAAGCAAGGAGGCAGAGAATGGCCAGGGAAGAAATCGTGACAAGATCCAATGAATTCGCCGAGAGCATTATCAACGCGGTGCGTGAGCCCTTAATTTCTCTGGATCAGGATCTCCGGGTGGTTGCCGTCAGCCGTTCCTTCTATGAATTCTTCAAGGTAAAACCTGAGGAGACCGTGGGCCGGCTTATCTATGATCTGGGCAACAAGCAGTGGGATATCCCCAAGCTGCGGGAACTGCTGGAAGCCATCCTTCCCGAAAAAAGCAGCTTTGATAACTATGAGGTTGAACACGATTTTGCCACCATCGGCCGGCGCACCATGCTGCTGAATGCCCGGCAGATTGAACGAGGAAGGGGCGAGGAGCCGATCATCCTCCTGGCTATTGAGGACATCACCGAACGCAAGCGACTGTTAAACTTGCTGATAGAATCTGAGGAGCGCTACCGACGTATTTTTGAGACTGCCAACGACGGGATAGTGCTTCTCGAAAAAGGCGAAGGACGTATCGTCCATGCGAATCCTGCCGCTGAGAAGATGTTGGGCTATTTAGAAGAGGAGTTCGTCGGGAAAAAGCTGCACGATATCGGCGTATCGCTTGATCTGAGTGATTTCCCAATGTTCATGCAAACTTTGAACAAGAGCGGCATTCTTAATTATAGAGATGTTCCGGTCAAAACCAAGTCCGGACAAACGATCGACACGGACATCTATATGGTTGATAAGGCTAAACTGGCCCAATGTAATATTCGTGATGTCTCTGAACGGCATCGCGCAGAGGAAGCACTGAAAGCAGAGAAAGCGTTTATCGAAAATGCCCTCAATACACTCAGAGACGTATTTTTTGCCATTGATTTAGAGGGAAGATTTCTCCGATGGAATAAGGCATTGAATGTGATCACCGGCTACCTCGACACGGAAATTGCACTGATGGCGCCTCTTGATTTCTTCAGGAATGATGACAGAGAGAGAATCGCTGCGGCCATTCAGACAGTACTCCAGAAAGGCAGTGTCAGTGTTGAGGCACTCCTTGTTACCGAAGACGGGAGGAGGATTCCTTACGAATTCAGAGCGGCGCTCCTGAGTGATGCTCAAGGTAAACTCCTCGGTATTTGCGGTGTAGGCAGAGATATCAGCGAACGAAAACAAGCGGAGAGGGAGTTGCGGGCGGCGCTTGTCAACGCCCGCGAGGGAGAAAACAGGCTGGAGGCCATTATGGCCGCAATGGGGGAAGGGATCAGTCTCCAGGATATCGACTTTAATGTTATCTATCAAAATCAAGTACATAAAGATTTGATCGGTGATCATGTGGGCGAGCGCTGCTACCTGGCATATCAGAACAGCGACCACATTTGTGAAGGGTGTCCTGTCGTAATGGCTTACAAGGATGGGGGGACTCATAAGGCGGAGCGTATTCGTAAGGCGGAGCGGGCTGTGACTGGCGACGCGACTACCCGCTATGTCGAGATTACCGCTTCACCCTTAAGGGATGTTGCCGGGAATATTGTGGCCGGGATAGAACTGATAATGGACGTTACCGAGCAAAAAAAGCTTGAGGCTCAACTCCGTCAATCCCAGAAGATGGAGGCTATCGGCACTCTGGCTGGGGGGATTGCTCACGATTTTAATAATATCCTCAATGTGGTCATGGGGTATGGCGCCATGGTCATGGGCACCTTGGCCGCCGATAGTCAGTCAAAGAAAGATATGCATGAGGTGCTCCTTGCTGCCGACAGGGCTGCGGATCTCACCAAAAGGCTGCTGGTTTTCAGCAGAAAACAGGTTGTGGAAGTGAAGTCTGTTAATCTCAATGAGCTTATCCTCGGCCTGCAGAAAATGCTGGTCCGGATTATCCGGGAGAATATTGATTTTCATTTGGATCTGGCGGGCAGACCCTTGATAGTGCAGGTTGATGCCGGGCAGATAGAGCAGGTGCTGACAAATCTTGCCGCTAATGCCAGGGACGCCATGCCGGAGGGCGGACGGCTGACAATCGGCACCGGCCTTGAGGAAGTGAACGAAGAACATGTTGCAATTTATGGATATGGCAAGCCTGGAAGGTATGCGCTGGTCACGGTTGCCGATACAGGTCAGGGGATGGATGCGGAAACTCAGAAGAAGATATTTGAGCCTTTTTTTACCACAAAAGGTGTTGGCGAAGGGACAGGGCTCGGCCTGGCAATTTCCTACGGAATAATAAAACAGCATAACGGCTACATCCAGGTCTACAGCGAACCAGGTCATGGTACGGTATTCAAGATATATCTGCCTCTCAGTGAAGAAGCAGCAGCCCCGGACACGGAGACGGAGGTGGCTGTCCCTGTCAAGGGTGGGAATGAGACGATCCTGGTGGCCGAGGACAACCCTGCCCTGAGGAAATTGGCGACGATAATCCTGGAGTCCCGCGGCTACACGGTTATCGCCGCCGAGGACGGCGAAGAGGCGGTCACAAAATTCATGGAGAACAGGGAACATATCAGCCTCGTTGTGCTTGATATGATCATGCCGAAGAAAAACGGCAAAGAGGTCAGTGTGGAGATTCGGAAGGTCTGTCCCAAGATAAAAATACTTTTTGCGAGCGGCTATACCATGGATCTTGTCACGACCAAAGAATTGACAGAGGCCGGTTTTGACTTCATCCAAAAGCCTTTCCCGTCGAAAGACCTTTTGGCAAAAGTACGGGAGATTCTGGACAGATGAATGAAAAAATAGTGATCGTCGATGATGAGAAAATCACATGCTGCTAACCAATCGGCTGGTTTTGTTTGAATGTGTGTGCTGAAAAAAGCCATTGTTTCCGCTCCGCTCATGGCTATTGATAGACTACTGGATAAAGGGGGTAAAGAATTGTCAAAAAAATCGATTAACGGGTATTCCCGTATCGGTCTAAAGTTGCTGGTGACCATGGGGGGCACTGAACTGCTCATTATGACGATCTTTAGATTGATACGTATCGAAACATGGATATCACTTCCCCTCGTAGATCTGGCGGATACCCTGCTATTATGCGTTGTTGCATCGTTTCTTATTCTTTATTGGGTGGTCAAGCCCATGAAGATACTGGAGGAGCACGAGAAGGCCAAAGAGGCGATTGCGAGTGTGGCAAGATTCCCTGAAGAGAATCCGGCCCCTGTGATGAGATTTTCATCTGATGGCACTATCCTTTATGCGAACTCGGCTAGTTTGCCCTTGAGAAAACTTTGGCACAGCGAACTCGGCCAGAAGGTGCCTGCCGACATAGCAAATAGTGTTAAGGATGTTTGCGACTCAAGTTTGAGCAATGAAGTCGAGGTGGTATGTGGCGATACTATCTTCTCGTTAATTCTGAAATGTATTAAGAACGCCCAATATATAAACGTCTATGGGAGGGACATCACAAAGCGCAAGCAGGAGGAAGATGCCCTCCAGGAGCGGATCAAGGAGCTTGGATGTATAAACAATATCTCCCGGTTAAGTAATGAACCCTGGATATCAAGCGAAGAATTTGTGCAGCAAGCGGTTGGCCTCTTGTCCTCTGCTTGGCGTTATCCGGAGATTTGTGCTGCCCGCATCATGTTGAATTCAAAAGAATTCAAGACAGCGAATTTCCGGGAGACGGAATGGAGCCAATCAGCGGACATACTCGTTGACAGGGAAAAAATAGGAGCGATAACGATCTGTTATCTTGAGGAAAAACCCACTGCAGATGAGGGGCCTTTTTCCAGGGAAGAAAGGAGTTTCATCAATACCATAGCGGATTTTCTGGGGCACATTATTCAGCACCGACTGAGTGAAGCGAAGATCAGGGCCTCGGAAGAAAAATTCAGGATTATTTTTGATAACGCTACTGACGGAATACTCCTCGCAGATACAGAAAGTAAAAAATTCCATTTTGCTAACGTAACGATTTGCCGCATGTTAGGCTATAGTCAGGAAGAAATCAAGAATATGGGAGTCATGGACATCCATCCCGAGAAAGATCTTCCCTATGTTATTGAGCAGTTTGAAAAGCAGTCCAGAGAAGAAATCAAAGTCGCACAGGATTTGCCCATGAAAAGAAAAGACGGCAGCGTTTTTTATGCTGATGTCAATTCGGCACGGGTTGAAATATCAGGCAAGCGTTATTTATTGGGTATTTTCATTGACACCACCGAGCGCAAACAAGCTGAGGAGGAGATCCACAAAGAGCAGGCCTTTTCCGAGGCGATGCTCGACAGTCTTCCCGGTATCTTCTACCTGTTCGACCACACGGGACGATTCCTGCGCTGGAATCGCGCCTTCGAGACCATCTCGGGGTACTCAGCGGAAGAGATCGCAACCATGAGTCCCCTGGACTTTTTCATTGAAGATGACCGAACGCTGCTTGATGAGAGGATAAGAAAGGTGTTTGAGACGGGGGCTGCAGAGGTTGATGCGGCGTTTGTCTCAAAGGATGGGCGACGGACCCCGTACTATTTGGTTGGCGTGCGCTTTGTCTTAAACGGAGCGCCCTGCTGCATCGGCATGGGAACAGACATCACCGAGCGCAAACATCTGGAAGCCCAACTTCTTCACGCCCAGAAGATGGAGGCAGTCGGCACTCTGGCCGGGGGGATTGCCCATGATTTCAACAATATCCTCAATGTGATCATGGGGTATGGCACCATGGTCATGGGCACCTTGGCCGCCGATAGTCAGTCAAAGAAAGATATGAAAGAGGTGCTCCTTGCTGCCGACAGGGCTGCGGATCTGACCAAAAGGCTGTTGATTTTCAGCAGAAAACAGGTTGTTGAAGTGAAGTCTGTTAATATCAATGAGCTTATTCTCGGCCTGCAGAAAATGCTGGTCCGGATTATCCGAGAGAATATTGATTTTCATTTGGACCTGGCGGACAGGCCCATGATAGTGCAGGTTGATGCCGGGCAGATAGAGCAGGTGCTGATAAACCTTGCCGCCAATGCCAGGGACGCCATGCCGGAGAGCGGACGACTGACAATCGGCACCGGCCTTGAGGAAGTGGACGAAGAACATGCTGCAATTTATGGATATGGCAAGCCTGGAAGGTATGCGCTGATTACCGTTGCTGATACAGGGCAGGGGATGGATGCGGAAACCCAGAAGAAGATATTTGAGCCCTTTTTTACCACAAAAGGTGTCGGTGAAGGGACAGGGCTCGGCCTGGCAATTTCCTACGGAATTATAAAACAACATAGCGGCTACATCAAGGTCTCCAGTGAACCAGGACATGGCACGGTATTCAAGATATATCTGCCTCTCAGTGAAGCAGTGGCACCTCTGGACACGAAGACAGAGGGTGTTGTTGCTGTCAAGGGTGGGAATGAGACGATCCTGGTGGCCGAGGATGATGCTACCTTGAGGAAATTGACGGAGATAGTCCTGGAGTCCTTCGGCTACACGGTTATTTCTGCCGAAGACGGCGAAGAGGCGATCACAAAATTCATGGAGAACAGGGATCATATCAGCCTTGCCGTACTTGATATGATCATGCCGAAGAAAAACGGGAAAGAGGTCAGTGTGGCGATTCGGAAGGTCTGTCCCAAGATAAAAATACTTTTTGCGAGCGGCTATACCATGGATCTTGTCACGACCAAAGAATTGACAGAGGATGGTTCTGGTTTCATCCAGAAGCCTTTTCCGTCAAAAGTCCTTTTAGCAAAAGTGCGGGAGATTCTGGACAGATGAGCGAAAAAATACTGATCGTCGACGATGAGGATGTCAATCTCAGGTTGCTCACCCAGTGGCTCATCCCGTTGGGCTATGACATTGAACTGGCTGCAAACGGGGAAGAGGCGGTGCGGCAGGCCAGGGAGGGCCGACCTGACCTGATCATCCTTGACATTATGATGCCGGTCATGGATGGCTACGAGGCCTGCAGGGTTTTAAAGGCAGACCCGGAGACCAGGAATCTCCCGATAATTGTGGTGACGGCGCTTAACGATAGAGAATCGAAATTAAAAGGGCTCTCGGTCTCTGCAAATGATTTCCTTTCCAAGCCTATCGATCAGGCCGAATTAATTATCCGGGTCCAGAACCTTCTCAAGATCAAGGCATACGAAGACTTTATGCTCAGGTATAATCAGACCCTTGAACAGCAGGTGCAGGAAAGAACGCAGGACCTGAAGAATATGAGCAATGATATGGTGCGGAAACTGACGGCGGCTGCAGAATTTCGTGATTCGGACACCGGCGCTCATATAGTGAGGATAGGATTTTATGCCAACAAGATGGCAGAGGCGCTGGACATGCCGAAAGACTTTGTCGAGACGATAACCTTTGCGAGCTCGCTCCATGACATCGGCAAGCTCGGGATACCGGACTACATCCTCTTAAAGCCGGGTCCTCTGAGCAGGGATGAATTTGAAATCATGAAGACTCATACCGTAATGGGAGAGAAGATACTCTCAGGATCAACCTATCCCGGTATCCAGATGGCTACCGCCATTGCCTTAAATCATCACGAACGGTGGGACGGCGGGGGGTATCCGCGTGGGCTTAAAGGAGAAGAAATACCCATTGAGGGCAGGATCGTTATGCTCGTCGACCAGTATGACGCTCTCAGGTGTCAAAGGTCTTACAAACCGGCCTTTGACCATGAAAAGTCCTTCCAGATTATCACCGAGGGTGACGGCCGGACCATGCCGGAACATTTTGATCCGGCGATTCTCAAGACCTTCAAGGAATTAGCGCCGGTATTTGCAGAGATATTTGATCAGCACCAATAGGGATGAGGGAATCGGAAGAGACAGTGCTCCGGTGCGGCCGGAGCTGAAGCGGGTTGATCTACTGACTCACCCTCAGCGCAGGGAGCTTCGTAAAATAAAAAACGGGAGAAGCAAATGGCAGGAAAAATGAATACAGCGGTAAAACATCCGGGCATGGGGGCCATACCCGGTGCACAGGCTGTAACCTTTCGGGTCTGGGCGCCTCATGCCGAAAAGGTTTACGTGATCGGCTCCTTCAATGACTGGAACGAAACCTCTGCACCTTTGGTCAGTGAGCAGAACGGTTACTGGTCGCTTGACGTGCCGGGTGCAAAACCGGGCGACGAGTACCGATATCTGCTGCACACTCCTGCGGGCCTCCTTTCCCGTATTGACCCGTATGCCAGAAAGGTGACCAGTTCAATCGGCAACGGGGTTATCTATGAGCCGCAGGCCTTCGATTGGGGTGATAATGATTTTCATATGGCCACGGGGAATGAACTGGTCATTTATGAGATGCATATAGGCACCTTTAACGTCAAGGAAAAGGGACAACCGGGCACTTTTGACAGCGCCATCGAAAAATTACCCTATCTTCAGGAACTCGGTATCAATGCCATCGAAGTAATGCCCATCGTCGAGTTTGCCGGCGATTTTTCGTGGGGGTACAATCCGGCGCAGCCGTTTGCAGTCGAAAGCATTTACGGTGGACCGGATGCCTTCAAACGTTTTGTGAAAGCGGCTCATGAGCAGGGGGTCGCTGTTATCGTCGATGTCGTTTACAACCATCTTGGTCCAGGCGATCTTGAATTGTGGCAGTTTGACGGCTGGAGCGAAGATGAGAAGGGGGGGATTTACTTTTACAATGATTACCGCTCGCAGACACCCTGGGGCGAGACGCGCCCCGATTATGGCCGGGGCGAAGTCCGTCAATATCTGCGCGATAACGCCTTGATGTGGCTCGAGGAGTGCCACGTTGACGGCCTGCGTTGGGATATGATCATCTATATCACCAGCGTTGACGGGAATGAAGGAAATCCGGAGAATGACCTTCCCGAGGGCTGGAGCCTGATGCAGTGGATCAATGAAGAAATCCAGCAACGGTTTCCCGGCAAGATCAGCATCGGCGAAAGCATGAGGAACAACCCCTGGATCACCAAAGATGTAGGGGCGGGCGGCGCCGGCTTCAATGCGCAGTGGGACGCCGAATTTGTGCACCCCATCCGCCAGGCCGTCATTGCCCGTGATGATGCATCCCGTGATCTGGGGGCGGTCAGCCAGGCAATCGAGCATCGCTACGATGAAGACGCCTTCAAGCGGGTCATTTATACGGAGTCGCACGACGAGATTGCCAATGGCCGGGCCCGCGTGCCCGAGGAGATCTGGCCCGGCAAGGTGGACAGCTGGTTTTCCAAGAAGCGCTCCACTCTGGGCGCTGCCCTGGTTCTTACTTCGCCCGGCATCCCGATGCTTTTTCAAGGACAGGAGCTGCTGGAAGATCGCTGGTTCCAGGATAAGGATCCGATCGACTGGTTCCGGGTTGAGGACGAGCACGGTATCCTTGGCATGTACCGGGACCTGATCGCCCTGCGGCGCAATCGGTCGGGTGTGTCGCGGGGGTTGTGCGGTCAAAACATCCATGTCTGCCATTTTGACGATGGGGCCAAGCTCATCGCCTTCCATCGCTGGGACCAGCAAGGGCCAACTGATAGCGTCATGGTGGTGGTGAATATGATGAATGAAAACCGCGATGAGTATGTCATCGGTTTTCCGCGGGCGGGATTGTGGAAGACGCGATTTAACAGTGACTCCTATAACTACGGCCCAAACTTTGCGAATCATCCCACCCCTGATGTCGAGGCCTATGAGGAAGAAATCGATGGACTGCCCTGCTCCGGAAAAATCAGCATCGGGCCCTACACCGTGGTGATTTTTTCCCAGGATGAATAAGAAGGATACATCTATGGAAATATCAAAGAAGGCCTTGGACGCATCTCAGCGCCCAGGAAACCTTCCAGGTGGGAACGGGGCGCAGTCTTCTGGCTCAACTGTTGGAACAGGCGCGTGCTGATCAATGTCGTCGGTCTGATGAAGCTGCAGCCGCCAATCGAACATCCGCACGGCCTGATCGATGAAGACTTTGATGCGCTTTTCACCAAAGACAAGCCGATCGTCTTTGCCTTCCATGGCTACCCCTGGTTGATTCATCGCTTAACGTACCGTCGTACCAACCACGAAAACATGCATGTCCGGGGCTATAAGGAAGAGGGCACCATCACGACGACCTTTGACATGACGGTCTTAAACGATCTCGATCGCTTTCACCTGGTACTGGATGTGCTCCACCGCCTGCCGCAGTCGGGTACCGGCGCCACGCTGAAAAAGATTATAGAGGATAAGCTCATCGAGCATAAGCAGTATATCAACAAGTATGGTCAGGACATGCCGGAAATTCGAAACTGGAAGTGGGACCTGACCGAAGCGGGCAGAGCGGTATGAAATTGATAGGTCAGTAGAGGATCGTCAAAGTGTCTCGTGTTATGTAATCGTTAACCATATTGGAAGAAGTAAAATGAGGCGGGTTAAGGTAATTGTCAGCCGCTTCTCTGTTCTCAAACCAGGGAAAAAAGGAGGATGAAATGAAGAAAATCATTATGTCGGGAATGGTAATGGTGACAACGCTTGTCTCTCTTGGGGGATGTTTCCCGGGATATCCTGTGAATGGCGGTGACGGAAGTTATGACAGGGACGATAGGAACGGAATATATGGCAATGAAGGAATATATATCAATGACGGAATATATGGCTTTGGCAATGACGGAGTATATGAAAGAGACGGAAGATATGACAGGGGTGAACGGCACGACCACAACAGGGGTGGAGGACATGACGAGGGTGAACGGTATGATCATGACAGGGGTGGAGGACATGACGGGGATGAACGGTATGATCATGACAGGGACGGCGGACACAATGAAAGAAGATAAGCCCTTTCCATCCTGGAAGCCAAAGCCATGAGGTTGGTCTTGAGCATAAGCAGTACATTAACACGTACGATCAGGACATTCCTGAAATTCGGAACTGCGGCGCGCCGCGGCGAATACAAGAATGCGAAGGAAAGGAGATCAGCATGACAACCACTTCAAGTTTCGATTCGGCAGAGTTGGATCAACTGGCGATCAACACGGTTCGTTTTCTGTCCGTGGACGCCATTGAAAAGGCCAATAGCGGCCATCCCGGTCTGCCGCTCGGCGCTGCGCCGATGGCCTATGTCTTGTGGGCGCGGTTTCTCCGGCATAATCCGGCCAATCCGCATTGGTGCAATCGGGACCGTTTTGTTCTGTCGGCCGGACACGGTTCGATGTTGCTTTACAGCCTGCTGCATCTGACCGGCTACGATTTGCCGCTGGAACAAATCAAGCAATTCCGCCAATGGGGCAGCAAGTGTCCTGGCCATCCGGAGCACGGACAGACGCCGGGCGTGGAGACGACGACCGGTCCTCTCGGTCAGGGGTTCGCCAACGGCGTCGGCATGGCCATTGCCGAAGAGTCTCTCGCGGCAAGCTACAACCGGCCTGGACACAAGATCGTCGATCATTACACCTATGTGTTGGCCGGTGACGGCGATTTGATGGAAGGCGTAGCGTCTGAGGCGGCATCGCTTGCCGGTCATTTACAGCTCGGCAAGCTGATCTGCCTTTACGATGACAACCAGATCACGCTTGCCGCCTCGACCAACATGACCTTCACGGAAAACCGGGCCAGGCGTTTCGAGGCGTATGGCTGGCACACGCAGACGGTTGAGGACGGCAACGACCTGGAAGCGATTGACCGCGCGCTGCGGGCGGCGCAAGCCGAGAGGAAACGGCCCTCGATTATTCTCGTGCGTACGCATATCGGCTATGGCTCGCCGCACAAGCAGGACACTTTCGAAGCGCACGGCTCACCGCTCGGCGAGGAAGAAGTGAAATTGACGAAACAGGCGTTGGGCTGGCCGCTTGCTCCGCCGTTCTCCATTCCCGACAGAGCACTTGCCCATTTCCGTCTCGCCCTTGAACATGGCAAACAGGCTGAAGCGGAATGGGAGGTTCGATTCCTGGAGTACGCAAAGGCTTTCCCGGAACTGGCCAAGGAATTTCAGCAGAGGATGGCCGGTGAATTACCTCAAGGCTGGGATGCGGATATCCCGGTCTTTCCAGCCGATCCGAAAGGGTTGGCAACCCGTGTTGCCTCTGGCAAAATATTGAACGCGATCGCCCAGAAACTTCCCGCGTTAATCGGTGGCTCCGCGGATTTGGATCCATCCACTCACACAGCGCTTAAAGGGATGGGTGATTTTCAAAACCAGCGTGATGCGGCCGGCGACCTGCAGGGCTCTACGGGCGGCGGCTGGAGTTATGGGGGACGCAACCTGCACTTTGGGGTGCGTGAGCATGCGATGGGATCTATTGCTAATGGATTGGCGGTGCATGGCGGCGTCATCCCATTTACCGCGACGTTTCTAATTTTCTCGGACTATATGCGGCCGGCGATTCGACTGGCGGCGCTGATGGAACAGGGGGTGATCTTCGTTTTCACCCACGATAGCATCGCTGTCGGCGAAGATGGTCCCACGCATCAGCCGATCGAGCAATTGGCCTCACTGCGCGCGATTCCCAACCTGCTCGTCCTTCGTCCGGGCGATGCGAATGAAACGGCCGTGGCCTGGAGCGTCGCTGTGCAGACCCGGGATCGGCCGGTTGCGCTTATTCTGACCCGGCAGGCGGTGCCCACGCTTGACCGTACCCAATTTGCCGCGGCAGATGGTCTGCGCCGCGGTGGTTATATCCTGGTTGACGCTTCCCATGGCAAACCGGACATCATCCTGATTGCCACCGGTTCGGAAGTGAGTTTGATCATTTCGGCCGGTCAGAAATTGACCGAGAGCGGGAGCCACGTTCGGGTCGTATCCATGCCGAGCTGGGAATTGTTTGATGCCCAACCGCAAAGTTATCGCGACTCGGTTCTTCCTCCCTCAACACGAGCACGACTTGCGGTTGAAGCGGGTGTGACTCAAGGTTGGTGCAAGTATGTGGGTTACGAGGGTGAGGTTATTGGCGTGGATCATTTCGGTGCATCGGCCCCGGAAAAAGACTTGATGCGCGAATATGGCTTCACCGTTGACAATATCTGCAACCATGCCTTGGCGTTGGTAAACCGGAAACCGGAGGCGATATAATGCGTATCGGAATTGCAGCGGATCATGCAGGGTTGGCCCTGAAGGAACAACTGGTCAAAGTATTTCGTGAGTCAGGACATGAGGTCCTGGACTTCGGCCCGTCTACTCTGATTTTGGAAGACGACTACCCCGACTACGTCGTGCCGTTGGCTCGGAGCGTGGCCAGTGGTGAGATTGAACGCGGGGTAGCGATCTGCGGCAGCGGTGTCGGGGCGTGCGTTACTGCCAATAAAGTAAAAGGAGTACGGGCGGCCTTGGTTCACGATGTCTTTTCCGCACACCAGGGAGTGGAGGATGACGATATGAATGTAATCTGCTTCGGCGCGCGTGTGCTCGGTGATGCCCTTGCCTGGGATTTGGCCAAAGCCTTCCTCTCCGCCCGTTTCATCGGTGGAGAGCGGCACCAACGCCGCCTGGGTAAAGTGAAAGCTCTGGAAAATTAAGTAAAAAACAAACAACGAAGACATTAGTACCTTGGACAGGATATCTTCTTGTTTTTTTGCAAGAAAATATCCTGTCCAAGGTACTTATCCCGGCTGTCTTCCCGTTTACCGGGGTTGGAAGCCATTCGTAGTCGCCACGGTGAATGGCTTCCGCAAGAGAAAAGAGCTAAACATAAAAAAAATTATCCCAGCACTCCCCAAACTTGCGGGATAGTAGACCCTCAAAGCTCATTACCTGAAAGTCCGGAAAATGCTTCTTTAGAGGCTCTTCACGGATGATCCGATGCGCGGTCGGCGCATGACCGCTTAAGCCGTCGGCATCTACTTTGACTATTCGCAAGTGCCAGAGAGGATATTTCCCATGCGAACGCCCCCAGATAAATCCGAAGCCGAATCGACATCCAAGCCGGAAAATGCCCCTCCCCCTGATATCGCCTCAGCATCGGTTCCCGATACGCTTGCGGCGCTTCACGTAAACCCCGATACCGGGATCGCGCCCGCCGAGGTAGATGTCCGCCGGAAGGAGCATGGCTACAATGAAGTAGTTGAACAAAAAGACCATCCGGTACTCCTATTTCTCCGTAAGTTTTGGGGCCTGTCGGCGTGGATGCTTGAGCTGATCATGATTCTGTCAGCCGTGCTTGGAAAATATTCGGATCTTGTTGTGGTGAGTGCGTTGCTGGTGATCAACGCCGTATTGAGCTTTCTGCAGGAGCGCCGTGCCGCCGGCGTCGTTGAGTTACTGCGCCGGCGATTACAGGTGAGTGCGCGCGTGCTGCGAGAGACGAACTGGCAGGTCCTCCCCGCCCGGGATCTGGTTCCGGGCGACATCGTCCGTGTGCGTCCCGGTGATATCATTCCCGCAGATGTCAAACTCCTGACCGGAGCACTGAGCGTTGATGAGTCAGCCCTCACCGGCGAGTCCAAGGACGTCGACAAGGCGACAGGCGATGTACTCTCGTCGGGTGCCGTTGTCTGCCGGGGCGAGGGCAACGGCGTGGTCCTGCTGACCGGGACAAAGACCTATTTCGGCCGCACCACCGACCTCGTGCAGAAGGCGCATCCGAAACTCCACATCGATGCGGTGATGTCCAAGGTCGTCCGCTGGCTTTTTGTCGTCGTCGGCGCGCTGCTGGCCATGGTGGTCGTCATGTCCTTTATACGTGGCACCCCGCTCCTTGAGATGGTTCCTCTCATGCTCATCCTGTTCATGAGCGCGATACCGCTCTCTCTCCCCGTCATGTTTACGGTCAGCATGGCCGTCGGGTCGAAGGAGCTGGCCAAGCGCGGTGTGCTGGTTACACGCCTCAGCGCCTCCGAGGATGCCGCGACGATGGATGTGCTCTGCGTGGACAAGACGGGGACGATCACGATGAATCAGTTGGTTGTAACCGGCGTAATCCCGTTGGAGCAGGCCTCGGAAGCCGACGTGTTGTTCGCCGGCGCACTGGCATCTCAAGAAGCCAACCAGGACCCGATTGACCTGGCATTCCTGGCTGCGGCGAAAGAGCGGCATAGCTTTGACGGCGTGCCTGCGGTTACGCCCGTTTCGTTCACACCGTTTGATGCGAAAAACCGGCGGACGGAAGCTGTGGTTGAGCAGAGTGGGCAACGACTGCGCGTGATGAAGGGCGCTGTGCGAACTGTTGCCGAGACCTGCGGCCTCCAGCCTCCGGCAATCGAGACGTTGGAGGCGCGGGTCAGCGAATCGGCACTAAAGGGATATCGAACGCTGGCAATAGCACGCGGCCCTGAGACGGGCACACTGTACTTGCTTGGATTGGTGACGCTCTATGATCCGCCCCGGCCGGACGCCAAGGAACTCATTGCTGCACTCCATGATCTTGGCGTTCAGGTGAAGATGCTTACCGGCGACGCATTGCCGGTGGCGCGTGAAATCGGCCAAGGAGTCGGGCTGTCCAACATCCGGCGCGTCGCGGACCTGAAAGCGGCCGGCGCTCAGACCGGCAACGAGGCCGTTGATCTGTTGGCAGGCGCGGATGGTTTCGCCGAAGTGTATCCAGAGGATAAATATATCGTGGTGCAGCACTTGCAAGCTGCGGGCCACGTAACCGGTATGACGGGTGACGGTGTCAACGATGCGCCCGCCCTCCGCCAGGCCGAGGTGGGTATTGCCGTCAGCTCCGCGACTGACGTCGCCAAGGGCGCTGCCAGTGTCGTTCTGACTGAACCCGGATTGACGAATATCGTGGCATTGGTCGAGCAAGGGCGGACGATCTACCAGCGCATCCTGACATACCTCATCAATAAGATCAGCCGGACGATCCTGAAGACGGCCTTCGTGGCTATCGCGTTCGTGGTGACCGGCAAGTTTGTTATGTCCGCCTTTGCGATGCTGCTGCTGGTTTTCGTAACGGACTTCGCGAAGATATCGCTGGCTACCGATCACGTTCAACCGTCCAGGAAACCGGAGACGTGGAACATCGGGGGCTTCATTGCGCTCTCCGTGGTACTGGGTGTCTTGATGGTTGCTGAGGCGCTTCTTCTCTTGTGGATCGGCTGGTCGCGCTTCGGTTTGGCGACCAATGTCAATGCCCTTTACACCTTCAGCTTCCTGACGCTGCTCTACTTTGCCGCTTTTTCCATCGTCTCGGCGCGGGAGCGTCGCTGGTTCTGGACAACGATGCCCAGCAGGCTTGTTGTCGCAGCGGTCATGGCGGAAATATTTATCGGCACAGCCCTGACCTTCGTGGGCCTTCAGGAACTCAAGCCATTGCCTTGGCGGCATACACTCACAGTATTTGTATGTGCCATGGTCGCGTGCCTCGGAGTGAATGACGCCGTCAAGGTTGCGATGATCAAATGGCGCATTCTTAATATCGTGGCCAAGAAACCGGTTGATGTAACCCCGATCCGCTAGGAATGCGACAAGCACCCATCACGTGTCTTGGTTCATCGTTTATGTTGATGATAAAATAACACCCGGCTTATTATCTCCCGGATTATCCCTGATACGCTGAAACAGCTCAGAATGAGTTGTTCCTCTTTTGCCGAAGGTGGATTTAACCGCCTTGCATTGGGAAGAGATAGGTGATTGGTGCTTATTGTGGTAGTATGAGAAATCTTACCGGGGAGTTCCAAGAGTTTTTTATGTCAAAAATGGGAAAATAATTTATGGATGAGACAATCAGCAGGTCCGAACAGAAACGAAGATTCAAACGGATAGAAGACGTGGCGGAAGAGTTGGCAGTACTCACCGATAAAGATCTGAAGAAGCTTCCCGAGGAGAGTGGCGTTCGTGAAGAGATCAAGGCGATTCGTGGACTGAGTGGCGGCGCCCGTAAACGGCAGGTGAAACATCTCGCCAAGATCCTGCGCCAAGGTCCGGAACTCGATGCCATCTATGATTTTTTGAGCAAGAGAAAAGGGTCACATCTCAAAGACAAAACTCAGTTACACGAGGCAGAACATCTGCGTGACATCTTGATTAATGAGGCCATGGAAGACTATCAACATTGCCGTTCCCTGCAGATCGAATGGGAGCCTGACTGGAAGAGTGAGCTCCTTGGCCCGGCAGTGGCAAAATATAAGGGACTGGATGAAGATGCCCTGCGTAAGACTATCTATCAGTATGTGAAGAGCTACAATAAGCTCTATTATCGTGAACTGTTCAGGGTAGTCAAGGCGGCAATTGATCAGTTCGAGATGAGCCGCCGGATTGGGGCTGCAGAGGAAGGTCTTTAGGAGTCTGTCGGAGCGAGTCGGCAATCAGGCGATCCCGTGGTGCCCTGGTGCTGGAAACGGATGGGGGTAATCCTTGTTTTCGACCTGCGTAATTTAACCTGAAATAATTCAGCGGATATCTTCACTGTCCACATAGGCGTAGGCGCTGTGTTTGTGGATGGATTCAAAACTCTCAACCCCTGCGGAAAACCAGGTGATGTCCGGGTGGGCCAGGCAGGTTACTGCTACCTTGCGCACCACATCCTCGACAAACATGGGATTGTTGTAGGCCTGTTCGGTTACATATTTCTCATCTGGTCGTTTGAGCAGGGCATAGACAGGGCAGGATGCTGACTGCTCAACCATGTCAATCAGTTCTTCCACCCAGATAAACTTGCTGAATTTCACATTGAGGCTGACTTCCGCCCGCTGATTATGGGCGCCGGCAGCACTGATCTCCTTGGAGCAGGGGCAGAGGGTGGTAACCGGCACCAGCACTGAAAGGATAAAGTCTTCATCTTTCCCTTTACTGCCGACACTGCCGGCTATACTGCCGGTAAAGGTGCAATTATACTCCATGAGGCTGCGGGTGTCGGTGACCGGGGCCTTTTTTTCGATAAAATAGGGGAAGGACATGATAATGCTGGCGGATTCAGCCTGGAGCGCCCCCCTGACTTCTTCAAGCAGGGTGGAAAAGATGGTTACACTCATCTCGTCCATGTACTTGTTTAAGGCCTGCGTGAAGACGGTGACACAGCTGTCCCGATAGGCCCCCGGCATAGAGGCCTGCATGCTGACCGTGGCCACGGTGTTCTGCAGGCCGCCGTTCTTTTCGCGGATACATACCGGCAGCTGGATATCCTTGATGCCGACGGTCTGGATATTGATGGGATCCATCAGGTTAATTCCTGAGCTGTCTGGAATTGCTGACTCCCAGGGATTTATAGATCTCCTGGGTCGCAGTCGAGCAGTTCAGGGTGAAAAACTGGACGCCGCGGACATCATGATCCAGCAGATCACGGATCTGCTCGGTTGCCCAGTGGATACCGACCTTTTCCACATACTCATCATTTTCGGCCCGGGAAACTGCCTTGAGCAGACGGGCGGGAATACGGGCGCCGCCGGCCAGTTCGGCGGTGCGGATCAAGCCGCGCCTGGTGGTAACCGGCATGATGCCGGCGATATTCGGCACCCGGATGCCTGCCAGTTCGCAGCGTTCGCAATAGTCATAAAAATCACGGTTGTCAAAGAAGAGCTGGGTGACAATGAAGTCGGCGCCGGCATCGACCTTGGCCTTTAGATAGTCGATCTCCTGCAGGCGATTGGGGGTGGCGGGGTGCCCTTCGGGAAATCCGGCCACACCGACGCACATCTCCGGAAAATGCTTCTTGATGTAGGCCACAAGATCGGCGGCATGGTCGAAGCCGTCTTCCGGTTGCACAAAATCAACCACTCTTTTGGGCGGATCACCACGCAGGGCAAGGATGTTACGAACTCCTGCCTCCCGGTATTTTTCGAGAATTCCATGCATCTCCTGCCTGCTTGAGCCAACGCAGGTGAGGTGAGAAACCACAGGGATGTTGGTTTCTTTCTTGATCCTGACCACCAGATCATGGGTGCGGTGGCGGGTGGTGCCGCCCGCGCCGTAGGTCACGCTCACATAGGAGGGTGCCAGCGGCATCAGGTTGGTAATGGTGGCGAGGAGACGATCAGCCCCAGCATCTTCTCTGGGCGGAAAGAATTCAAAGCTGAATGTGGTTTTGTGTCGGGCAAGAAGGTCTTTTACCAGCATGGAGATCCCTGATTCGGTGAAAATGATAGAAGAGGTTAGTGCGTCTGTACCCAGACGATAAAACATCCTGTTTACCCTTTTTTCAGCGGTTCGACAATGTTGAAATTCAGGGATTATCAAGGAATGGCCCGTGTCTTTTTTCATGCGTTTCCCGCTTATTCAGTGTAAACTTCTTTTTTTGATGTTGCTGGCCGGTGTTCAATGGGTTGCAATGAATTGTGCGTGGGAATGAGGGAAGTGACAGAAACAGACAGGCAGGTGCGGCTTGATAAGTGGCTGTGGGCGGCCAGATTTTTCAAGACCCGAACTCTGGCCGCCCAGGCGGTCAACGGCGGCAAAGTGCAGGTGCATGACAGCCGGGTCAGGTCTTCACGGATCGTCCAGCTTGGTGATATCCTGCGCATCAGGCGGGGTGTGGTCGAGTTCACCATAACCGTCCTTGGCCTTTCCCCGTTCCGGCGTCCGGCCGTTGAGGCTCGATTGCTGTATGAAGAGTCTGAGCAGTCGGTGCAGTTGCGTCAGGAAGCGGCCGGGATGCGAGCCTTACTGACAGCCGGTCAGGCCATGCCGGCCAAAAGGCCTGACAAGAGGGATAGACGGAAAATCAGGGAATTTACCCGCAAGGATGAAGAACCTTTGTAAGGTGTCGTAGATTCTTGAATATTTTGCATATATTATTGTGAAAAGGAGTTGACCATGAACAAAATAACACGGGCGTTGATCAGTTTGACCGATAAATCAGGGATTGAGGGGTTTGCTAGAGACTTGGCGGACCTTGGAGTGGATATCCTTTCCACCGGCGGCACGGCCAAAAAGATCCGGGAGGCAGGCATCCCGGTCAAGGATGTGTCCGAGTTTACCGGGTTCCCGGAGATGCTTGATGGCCGGGTCAAGACCCTGCATCCCAAGGTGCATGGCGGTATCCTCAATCAGCGGGACAATGCGGAACATCAGCGCCAGTGCGTGGAGCACGACCTGAAACCTATTGATCTGATTGCCGTTAATCTCTATGCCTTTGACAAGACGGTTGCCGATCCCAGCTGCTCGCTGGCGGATGCCATCGAAAATATAGATATCGGCGGCCCCACCATGCTCCGGGCCGCAGCCAAGAATTTTCATGATGTCACCGTCATCGTTGATCCGGCTGATTATCCGCAGGTTCTCAAAGAGATCAAAGAGCAGGGGAATACGACGCTGAAGACCCGGTTCCGGCTGGCGGCCAAGGTCTTTGCCCTGACCTCGAAATACGATACCGCAATTTCGGCCTGGCTGGACAAGGTTGACGTCGAGGCCAACCCGTATTTTGATTAAGGAGTGAAAAATGTTGAAGATCGCAGTTCTGTTGTCGGGAAGCGGCCGAACGCTTGATAATTTTCATGAGCGGATCACCAAGGGCATGCTGGATGCGGAAATCCAGGTGGTTATTTCCAATGTCCGTGATGCGCTGGGCTTAAACAAGGCGGAAGGATATGGCTATCCCGCCTTTCATGCCGCCGGCAATGAAGCGATCAATGCGGTCCTGCAGAATTATGACGTCGATATTATCTGTCTGGCCGGATTCCTCAAACTCTATGAGCCACCGCCAGCCCTGGCCCGGTCGGTGATCAATATCCATCCCTCACTGATCCCTGCTTTTTCCGGTGATGGTTTTTACGGTTCGCGGGTACACCGGGCGGTCAAAGAGCGCGGCTGTCTGGTCAGCGGCTGTACTGTTCATTTTGCCAGTGAGGTCTTTGACGAAGGGCCGATCATTGTCCAGAAGAGTGTTGATCTTGATTATGAGGATACCACGGAAATTATTGCGACCAAGGTCTTTGCCGCCGAGTGTGAGGCCTTTCCCGAGGCCCTCAACCGGGTCAATGCCAAGGGAATAGATTTTTTCTGGGAGCGGGTGCAGCCATGAACAACGAGTCACGCGTCATCCTCACGGCCCAGGACATGGAGCTGGCCTTGAAACGAATTGCCCTGCAGATCCTGGAGCGCAACCATTCGGTTGCCGATCTGGCCATTGTCGGAATCCATACCTGCGGGGTAGATCTGGCGGAGCGGATCAGAAAGATTATCCAGGAGCAGGAGGGGGTGGATATCCCTTTTGGCAGTCTGGATATCACCCTGTACCGGGATGACTGGAGTATCATCTCGCAGAATCCCGTGGTGCGTACCACTGATCTCTCCTTTACAGTCGAGGGCAGCCGGTTGATTCTGGTGGATGATGTCCTGTTCACCGGCCGCACCATCAGGGCGGCCATGGATGCCATCATGGATTATGGCCGCCCGCACTCTATTCAGTTGGCGGTGCTTGTTGACCGCGGTGGCCGTGAGCTTCCCATCCAGGCCGATTATACCGGCATGCAGACAACAGTTCTCCCTCATGAGCGTATTCAGGTATTACTCAAAGAACATGGCGGCCACGATCAAGTGGTGATCCAGAAGAACAGCTAAAACCATATGGAATTACTCGCCCCTGCCGGTAATATGGAGTCCTTTCGGGCTGCCGTTGATGCCGGTGCTGATGCCGTCTATGTTGGTGCCCCTGGTTTTAATGCCAGGAACCTGGCCCGTGACCTCCGTCTCGATGAAATCGCCGCCATGATCCACTACTGTCGGGGGCATGGGTTGAAATTCTACCTTGCTGCCAATAGTCTGGTCAGGGAACAGGACCTGCCCCAGGTGATTGAAACCCTGGCCATCCTCGAAGAACTGAAACCGGACGCCCTCATCGTCCAGGATCTGGGGGTGATCAAACTGGTCCAGGACTATTTCCCCGCTCTTCCGCTTCATGCCTCCACCCTTATGGCCGCTCATAATTCTGATGCGGTGCGTGCCTTTACCGATATGGGCTTTGAACGGGTGGTACTCGCCCGTGAGCTGACCTTAAAAGAGATCAGCGCCATCTGTAAAAAGACCGAGACCGAAATCGAGGTCTTTGTTCATGGGGCCATGTGTTTTTCCTATTCGGGCCTTTGTCTTTTCTCCTCCTTTCTGGGCGGCAAAAGCGGTCTGCGTGGCCGCTGTGTCCAGCCTTGTCGACGCCAGTACACCTGGGAGGCAAAAGGTGGAATTAAAAGTGGACTGAAGGGTGGAAAGAAGGGTGGCAAAGAATCAGCCAGCGGCCAGGGTGGTAAAGGCGGTTATCTGTTCTCCATGAATGATCTTGGCGGGCTGGAGGCAGTGCCCCTGCTTGCTGAGGCAGGGGTTGCCTCCCTGAAGATTGAAGGACGGCTGCGCACGGCCCACTATGTTTCTCATGTCGTCCAGGCCTACCGGATGGTGATGGACGCGGATGCCGGCACCTTCCCCTCGGTGCTGAGAATGGCCCAGCAGCTTGCGGAGAAGGCCATGAGCCGCAAGGTCGGCCCCGGCTATTTTCTCTCTCCGCAACCTGCTGAAGCGATCACTCCCTATCATTCCGGCAATACTGGTCTCCATCTTGGTCGGCTGGATGTGGTGAATCAGAAAAAAAATGGTTGTTATGGAACCCTGATCTTAAAGGATGAACTGGAAACCGGAGACCGGTTGCGCCTGCATCTCGACTTAACAGGAGAGCGGCACAGTTTTACCTTGCGGGAGATGTTCAAAGGTAAGGAACTTGTTGAACAGGCCCTGGCCGGGGAAAAGGTGCAGATTGCCCTGCCTGCCGATCTTGTTCCGGCCGGGGCGAGGATGATCGATCTGTACAAGGTGGATGTCCGCACCCGGCCACAGGTCACGGATGGAGAATTCGGGCTTCCTGGGGTCGGCGAGATGAAGGACCTTGTCGGCAAAATCCAGGAAACACAGCGAAGACGCATTGCGACAATTCACGATGAGGTCTGTTTTACTGCCGACAAAGAAGCGAAACTACTGCCCGCTGACAAGAGAGGAAAGGGTGATGGCAAGCCGCGGGCCACCCCACGGAAAACCGGGCCGGTCAAGGTGAAATTGCCTCTTGAATGGTGGCTGAAGACTGATTCCCTCAAGGTCTTGCAGGAGCGGTTGCCTTTTACCCCGGACCGTTTTCTGGTGCCCCTCGATAAAACCACTGTCAGCCAGGTTGGGCAGATCAAACGCTATATGGGGCAGGGAATACGCAATATAACCTGGTGCCTGCCGCCTGTCCTGTTTGAGTCGGATCTGGCTCAGGTTCAGAAGCAGCTTACCCTTCTTATGCGTTCCGGTTTTAAAAGTTTTCAGATCGGTCACATCAGCCAGGCCTGGATGTTTCGCGGGGAGAGGGTTCACTTGTCTTGTGACTATACTGTGAGTCTCATGAATAATCAGGCCCTGGCCGCAGTTATTCATCTGGGGGCGGAGGCGGCTCAACTTTCCATCGAATCAGACCAGAGGCTGCTTGTCGATATCATTAAAGGCAGTCGGGCCAATTATCAGCATATCCGCAAGGGGCTTACCGTCTATGGCGCTCCGGCCCTGTTTACCGCCAGGATTGCGGCCCGTCATTTTCAGTATGATCGGGTCCTACTCAGCCCAAAAGGGGAGGCGTTCACCATGCATAAGAAAGACGGGTTGGTCAGAACCGTGCCGCGCCGACCATTCTCACTGCTGCCGTATCTGGGAGAATTACGGGATGCAGGGCTTGATTATGTGGTGGTTGATCTTTGCAATCTCCCCACGAGCCAGCAGGAGATGCTGGCCCTGGCCGACAGGCTCAGCGGGGTTGGCCGGGTAGCCAAACTTCCCACCTTTAACTATCTTGGTGTTTTGGAGTAGGTGCTTATAGGTATGATATTTTATCCTGAAAACGGCAGTTGAAGAAGATTTGTTTTCGTGTAACATGCCTCAATAACGATAAATATCCATCATTTTCATCTGTCGATGTATTCACCAAATGGGTGAGCAGCTTTAGGATCAATCCTTCCTCTTGTCTTCAATAAATTCCACACTGCCTGATATGGCATCCCCCAACAACTTTTTCCCCTTTGCACTCCGCAACGCCATCACAGCACCCGCATAAAAATCGCAGTAAAAAAAATAACTTGTCTTTTAAATTCTAGGCCAGATATACTAACAATGGGTCTGTAAGACATTTGGAGTTTGAATTCACGGATTGTTATCTGTCCTAAAGTCAGACGCATGAAACTCCTAAATTTCGTGTGTGGGTTTGACTTTATAGTAATTATTTGAATTTACTGAATGTTGTGTCTGATCAGTATAGCTGCTTTGGTGGCATCATCGGTACGGATAATACACTGCAAATTTCTTTGCTCATACCACGGGAGAATGTGTAATGGCTGCTGATAGATTGGTTGACGTTACGGGTAAGGTCTGTCCTTTGCCGCTGATTTCCTTGGCTAAAGAGGTCCGGACGATGCAGAAGGGGCAGATGCTGAGCATCGTTGGGGATGATCCAATCTTCGAGGAATCAGTTACCGATTTTTGCCGTGAAAGGGGATATGAACTGTTCGATACCCATCGTGAAGGGAAAAAAATGACGATTGTGTTTCAGGTGTAAGCAAAGACTGCTCCGAAAACCCTGCGAGGAATTCTCCATGAATAAAAAAGGCACAATTCTCCTGCTCAGTGGAGATCTTGACAAGGCTCTCGCCGCCTTTATCATTGCCACAGGGTTTGCCGCCTTGGGTGTTGAGATGAAAATGTGGTTCATGATCTTTGGTCATAATTGCCTGAAGAAGCGCAAAAGTTTTTTTGCTCGACGGCGAAAGCCTGATCCGGCACGAGAAGGTCTATACCGGGATTTGGCGACTGACAATATTCTTCAACCCATGGTTGAGATGTTGAACCGCGGCGGAGCCGAACATCTGCCCTTATCGCAACTGAATCTGATGGGTTTGGGCCCCATGTTGTTTGCCAAGATGCTCAAAAAGAAAAATATCCAAAACCTTGAAGAGTTGATCCACAGCGCCGATGATCTGGGTGTTAAGTTCTACATCTGCCAGATCTGTTGTGACGCCCTAGGGCTGAGTGTGGATGACCTGATTGTGCCCAATGTGGAGATAAAGGGTGTTTCTGCCTACATGAAAGACACTATGGACGCCCATGTGAATTTGGTCTTTTAATCAAGCACCCATGTTACGGAGAGACTGCTTTGGACCATGACAATCTAGCCAAACTTGAGAATCAAAACCTGCGTTTGCTTGAAGAGAACGATCTTCTGCGCCGTACTCTGAACGAGACAGAGTGCGGTTACAATTTGATCCAGCAACGGGATGAGTTTGCAAAACTGATTGAACTTGGCAAAGCTATCGTTGCCGAGTTGGATATCAATAAGGTTTTTAACTTGGTGGCGGAAACAGCCCGTGACCTTATTTCTGCCGAATTGCTCATTGTCCCCATTATCGATGCCAATCGTGAGACCTATACCTACCTGGCAACGTCGGGCCTCGGCTCTGCCGACATACTGAATGTAAGTTTCAAGATTGAAGTGGGGATGTGTGGTTGGGTCTTAGATAATGAACGTCCGCTCCTCTTTGGTGAGCGCGATGAGTGGTGGATGGATGAAAAAACTAAGTGGGAGGAGGGACAACAATCGGCCTTGTTAGTGCCGCTTATCGGTAAAAAGAAAATTATTGGCGGCCTTTCCGGGATTGGCAAGCTTGGCGGCGGCAGTTTTTCAGCTCACGATCTCGAAGTGTTGAGCCTATTTGCCAACCAGGTAAGCGCCGCCATTGAAAACGCCAGACTCTTTCAAGAAGTTGAGAGCAATAGTCATGCCTTGACGTTTACCAACCAGAGGTTGCAGGAAGAAATACAGGAACGTCTGCGGGTTGAAGTGACCTTGAGGAAGAGCGAAGAACGCTATCGGACTCTGCTTGACCAGGCAACGGATGCAATCTTTGTCTGTGATATGAACGCCCGCTTTATTGATGCCAACAAAGAGGCCTGTAAAGGCCTCGGTTATACCCGAGAAGAGCTGTTGACATTGAGCCTTTCCGATGTTGATCCCGATTTTGAAACAGAGCAGCACGTAAAAATTTTCTGGGAAGGACTCACTGCCGGCAAGACTCTGACAATAGAAAGCAGCCATCGCCGCAAGGACGGCTCTTTGTTTCCTGTGGAAATCCATATCGGCAAGCTGGAGGTCAATGGCCAACCGGCTATCCTTGGAATTGCCCGCGACATCAGTGAACGCAGGCAGGCGGAAGAGAAGCTCGCTAGTGAGCACAGGCACATGCAGAGCCTGTTTGAGGTGAACGGCTCTGGCATGCTGATTGTCTCTTCCACCCGGCACATCCTGCAGGTCAATAACCAGTTCTGCAACCTGTTCGGCTACAGCCATGATGAACTGGTGGGGCAGAGCGCCCGGATTCTGCATATTGATCAGCAACATTATGAAGATTGGGCCCCCTGCTTCTACGAAGCCAAGGCTGGTCATCTTCTTGCCAATATTGATTACCCCTGGCGCCGCAAAGACGGCACGGTTTTCTGGTGCATCTTTGCCGGAGTCAAGATGCAACTGCCCAGTGGTGAACCGGGTGTACTCTGGAATGTAATTGACATTACCGAGCGTAAGCTGGCTGAGGAACAGGTCAAGAGACAACAGATTTTTCTGCAAAACGCCCTGGATGCTCTGACCCACCCCTTCTATGTCGTCGACGCCAACGACTATACCATTAAGCTGGCCAACAAGGCCTCACATTTTGGCGCATATCGGGAGGGGGCAACCTGTTTCCAGTTAACCCACAATCGTTCCGAACCTTGTGCCGGGGATAACCATCGCTGTTCTCTTCTCGAGGTTAAAAGAACGAAAAGGCCGGTAGTGGTTGAACATATTCACACTGATAAAAACTGGAAGAAAAGAAGTGTCGAAATTCATGCCTATCCAATCTTTGACAGCAACGGCGATCTCAGCCAGATTATTGAATATTGCCTGGATATCAGTGAACGCAAGCAGGGAGAGGAAGAACGGCGTCGCCTGGTAACCGCCATCGAACAAGGCATAGACAGCGTTGTCATTACCGACAAAGACGGCATGATCGAGTATGTCAACCCCAGTTTTGAGAAGATCACCGGCTACAGCAAAGAGGAAGCGATCGGCGAGAACCTGCGGATTTTACAAAGTGGCAAGCAGGATGCCATCTTTTACCGGGAGATGTGGAAGACACTGACCAGCGGCAAGGCGTGGCAAGGGCATCTGATTAATAAGAAAAAAGACGGCACCCTGTTTGAGGAAGAAGTCTCGATCACCCCGGTACTGAATGAAGCCGGAGAAATCATCAATTATGTGGCGGTAAAACGGGATGTGACAGAGCAAATGAAACTTGAGGGGCAACTCAGGCAGGCCCAGAAGATGGAGTCGATAGGTACCTTGGCGGGCGGCATTGCCCACGACTTCAACAACATCCTGACCCCCATTCTCGGCTATTCCGAGCTGGCCCGGGCCAGGATCTCCCCGGATGATCCTCTGGCTTCTGATCTGCAGCAGGTCATCACCGCTGCTGGACGAGCCAAGGGTCTGGTGCAGCAGATTCTCGCCTTCAGCCGTCAGGCCCCGCAGGAACGAAAACCGTTTCAGCCGCAGTTGTTGGTGAAAGAGGCGCTCAAGCTCCTCCGGGCTTCCCTGCCCTCCACCATTGAAATCCGCGAGGAGATTTCCCCTGATTGTGGTGTTATCATGGCCGATCCCACCCAGTTTCACCAGATCATCATGAATCTCTGCACCAACGCCTACCAAGCCATGCGGTTAACCGGCGGCGTGTTGGGGGTGAGACTTGCAAAAATTACCATTGACAATGACAGCAGGGTACCCAACATCGAACTTGCCCCAGGAGACTATGTATTGCTCGAGGTCAGCGATACCGGTTGCGGCATCGAGCAAAAAGCGCTGGCCCATATCTTTGACCCCTATTTTACCACCAAGGGCAAAGGGGAAGGCACCGGCCTCGGTCTTTCCGTGGTCCACGGTATTGTCAAAAGTTATCAGGGACATATTACGGTGTACAGCGAACCGGGCCAGGGGACGCGCTTTCATGTCTATCTGCCGAGGATAGCCGAAGCGCATTCCCTGGCTGAGGCTGACCACATCGAGGCAATACCTACCGGTACGGAACGAGTGCTGGTGGTAGATGATGAAGCAGCGATCACCACCATGCTTGAGGTAATCCTCCATGGTCTTGGCTACCAGGTGACCTCTTCCGGCAACAGCCTGGAGGCCCTGGCCCTTATTGAACAGGACCCAATGGCCTTTGACCTCCTGATTACCGATATGACCATGCCGCACCTGACTGGCTTTGAACTCACGGCCAAGGCGCTGGCCATCCGCTCAGACCTGCCTGTCATTCTCTGCACTGGTTTCAGCGAGTTGATCAATAAAGAACAGACCCAGGCCCTGGGTATCCGGGCCTACCTGATGAAACCGATTTCGGTGCGGGAGCTGGGCCAGGCAGTACGAAAGGTGTTGGATGCAAAAAAGAAGATATCGTGATGGTACAAAATACATACAATACCACTAGTGTCCCAACGTTTAATCAAACAATAACAACTGTTTACTCTTAGGCTCGACCTTGGTTATGTAATCTTCTTTTGTAAGTGCTTGGAATAATGGCATTCGTTCAAAGATGGTCACGCTCAAGACCTGTAAAATTGTGTAGAGGCTGGCCTCAATTTTGAGCCGTTTTTTCATGATG
>CAISPV010000006.1 GCA_903887485.1 uncultured Desulfobulbaceae bacterium
AATCGTGTATTTAAAAGCATTAACGCTCTTGAAGATCACTTGTCAGCATCATTATTAAAAATGGAACAAAACCATCAGTTGGTGCATTCTATAGTCGCTTGGCCTTGGATAATAAATTCACTTTAGATTTAGAAATGGAATTAATAGTGGAGACAATAGCCAAAATACATCGTTATCATTTTGTAGATGGTGAAGGAATTAAGAAGTTGGCAGTAGAGGAGGTTCGATCAGGTTATTCTCAGGAGAATAACCTCTAATAAAGAAGGCAAGTTGGAGCAGAAAAAAACGAAACAACCACGGATGTGCACCCGCCATCACCTAAAAAATCCATCAACTCAACGTTTCTGTCATTGAGTTTGGATTCCAGTAACTTCATCAACTTTCTGTCCAGCAGGCACCTCTAACGGTTTGAAGGTAATTGGGTCATAGTTAGCGGATTTGCTCCACACTCGAAGGAAATTGCATACAGGTCGCTCAGAGCAACTGTCGCACTTCTTGTTTTTTCCGCTTTTATTTTCGCCATGAGACCTGTACAAATACAAAGCTTTTGGCAGCCGAGCACAAGGAAATTTTTCTGCAATCTGCATAAAAAGATCGCCGTCTTCACATCCGCTGATTAGCTTTTCGTTGTAGCCGTCTATATGCCGCATAACCTCTCGACGGTACATGCCAAAATGACGCCACCCGTGTTGGTACAGCTTATTTGGATCAAAGTTTATGCTCGCAGAATACAGTTGATGCTCTCCTTTCTCGCCAATCTGGGAAATGTCGCTGTAAATCAGCATCACATCCGGCTGTTGATCAAAGGCATTTAGCATCTCTTCCAGCGCATAACGCTCAAGCATGTCATCATTATCAAAATGAGACACGAGTTCTCCACTGGAAAGCTCGTAAGCTCTTTTTCTATTCTTAACAATACCCAAATTCAGATCGTTTTTGTAAATCTTTATGCGACTGTCAGACTCTGACAACTTGGACGCAAGCTCCCATGTGCCGTCATCTGAACAGTCATCAACAATTATTAGTTCCCAGTTGTCATAGGTCTGCTTTTTAATACTGTCTATGGCAAATTTGATGAACCGAACCGTGTTATAGGCCGGCATCAACAAGGAAATAAGTTTTTTTTGCATGTTTTATTTGGTCAATTTTGGAATCGCGCTTCGCACGGCGCCTTCGGGTACATAGTTGTATTCGCTCGGCTTGTAGTCTATCATAAGGTTATAGGAATTCGATTTAGGAGTCAATGCCTTTCTCCGAATATAAAAAACCGTCAAGTACCGTCTGTTTATAAACGTGTTTGACGAATAATTCCGGTTTTTCTTTCAGCCATTTTTTCAGTGCCTGGAAGGGAGTTTAATGCTGAGTGTTTCACGTTCTGCATAAAGATAATAAGGTCAAAACACCGGCATGGATAATTCGGTGGCCACTCTTGACTACCGCTCTCAAAAAGATGCATAATACAATCATGTTTCTTCATGTTTCTTGAAGTCTTTCCACAAAACGATCAAATTACAGTGCAGACTTACCCAATAAGTAGCGATTAACAATTGGAGAAAATGGATAATAAAGCCAATAAAGCTAATGAGTCTGGGGGGGGGGCCGTCAAAGGTGCAATTTTGTGCTGAAGTTTTTGATAATATCATGGGTACGGTTCGTCAACCTTTAGTGGTGCTTAATGCTGGTTTGAAAGTGGTAAAGGCCAATCGTTCCTTTTACCAGACATTCAACATCAAACCAGATGGGACAGAGGGGGTGTTGATTTATGATCTTGGTAACCGTCTATGGAATATTCCGAAGCTGAAAGAATTGCTTGAAGGAATTCTCTCTGAAGAAGATACCGTCTTCAATAACTTTGAAGTGGAACATACCTTTTCGACCATCGGCCGCAAGATAATGCATTTCAATGCCAGGCAGATTTACACCAAGCCGAGCCAAACCCAACTGATCATTTTGGCTATTGAGGATGTGACAGAGCGCGAAGATCAGAAAAGAGATCTTGAAGAGCTTGTTAACAGGCGAACGGTCGAACTTGTTGCTGCCAGGGAAGAGGCGGAAAAAAGAAAAGAAATAGCTGAAGCCGCCTTGGCAGAAATAAAAAAGTTAAAAGAACAACTGGAAGGGGAAAGAGCCTATCTGCAAGAAGAAATTAAACTGGGATACAACCATGAGGAAATAATCGGTCAAAGTGACGGGCTTAAATATGTACTCTATAAAGTTGAGCAGATTGCCGGCAGCAATACGACCGTACTGATTCTTGGTGAGACAGGAACCGGCAAAGAATTGGTCGCCCGGGCTGTCCATCACTTGAGCTTGCGCAAAAATCGGGCTCTGGTAAAAGTAAACTGCGCCACATTGCCCGCAAACCTGATCGAAAGCGAATTGTTCGGTCATGAAAAAGGTGCTTTCACCGGTTCTTTATCGAGACACCTTGGACGATTTGAGGTCGCCAATGGTGCGACTCTGTTTCTGGATGAAATCGGTGAATTGCCGCTGGAGCTCCAGGCAAAACTGCTCAGAGTCCTTCAGGATGGTGAGTTTGAACGGCTGGGCAGTTCTCATACCATCAAAGTCGATGTGCGGATTATTGCGGCCACTAATCGTAATCTGGAAGAGGAAATCCGTATGGGCCGTTTCCGTGAGGATCTCTGGTACCGGTTAAATATTTTTCCGATTACCATGCCGCCACTTCGGGACCGCGCGGATGATATCCCCAATCTTGTGGATTTTTACGTCAACAAGATTGCCAAGCGGATGGGCAAGACCATTGCATTCATTCCGGAGTGTGTAATGACTGCCTTACAAACGTATCACTGGCCAGGGAATATTCGGGAGCTGGAAAACGTCCTTGAACGGGCGGTGATCAACTCGTCGGGTCCCAAGTTGCACCTTGTTGATGAGCTTAAACAGCCGGGCAAGAATTTATCTTCATGTAATAAAACTTTAGAAGCGGTGGAGCGAGAGTATATTATTCGAGTGCTTGAGCAGACCAAGTGGAAAGTAAGCGGAAAAAACAGTGCGGCTGAAATCCTTGATCTTGACCGCAGCACCCTGCGCGCCCGCATGGGTAAACTCAATATCCAGAAATCATAGATTCCCTTCCCCTTAGAGCGGGTTTGTATCTGTCAAATGCAGCCGCTTTACCTGAAACATGACCGGTGAACCTGGCCATGGTCTACGACCGAGTTCGAAATGATCAACGGGATTGGCCGGATGAGGGTGCAATTCGATTCGTTCAAAAATAAATAATTGATTATCCGACGTTCCTTGTTGATCGTTGGGGATACACCTTGTATGATGCCTGAACCTACTCAAGGTAACTGCACGGTTGCACCCTTCTTGTTGATCTTTATAGGATGTTTATAAGACGATCAATTCCCAGTGTAGACTTTCCCCCATAAATGACATGAAAAAAATGACTATTAACACTGCCCGCATGCAGGCGGATGAGGTGTTGCTCAAGGCCGGAGCCCTGCAGAGCGCGATTTTCAACAGCGCCAATTTCTCGAGTATTGCCACTGACGCGCAGGGCGTTATTCAGATCTTCAACGTCGGTGCCGAGTGCATGCTGGGCTATACGGCGAGCGAAGTGAAGAACAAGATTACGCCGGCCGATATCTCCGATCCGCAGGAAGTGATCGCCCGCGCTGAAGCGCTAAGTGTCGAACTCGGAACCACGATTGCGCCGGGTTTTGAGGCATTGGTGTTCAAGGCCTCACGCGGCATTGAGGACATCTACGAGCTGACTTATATCCGCAAAGATGGCAGCCGCTTTCCCGCAGTCGTGTCGGTCACGGCCCTGCGCGACAAGAAGGACGCCATCATCGGGTATCTGCTGATCGGTACTGATAACACCGCGCGTAAGCAGGTCGAGGCAGAACGCCAGCATCTGCTTGAGATTCAGGAGGAGACAAACAAACAACTGCAGCAGGCCAATGTCACCTTGCGGGAGAGTGAGGAAAAGCTCGCCGTGACGCTCAACTCCATCGGCGATGCCGTAATCGCCACCGATGCCGAAGCACGGGTGACACTCCTCAATCCCCTGGCCGAACGGCTCACCGGTTGGACGCAGGCGCAGGCCAGCGGCCGCCCGATAGACGAAATTTTTTCCATCATCAACAAAGAAACCCGTCGCCCTGCCACGATCCCGGTCATGGAGACCCTGGCGCAGGGCACGATACACGGTCTGGCCAACCACACCGTGCTGATTGCCCGTGATGGGAGTGAGTGCGATATCGCCGACAGTTGCGCGCCGATTCGTGGCCGCGAGGATCAGGTGGTCGGATCCGTGCTGGTGTTCCGCGATGTCACCGGGGAATATGCAGCGCAGCAGGCCTTGCGCGACAATACGACACTGATCCAGACGATTTTGAATACCGTGGTGGACGGCATCGTCACCCTCCATGCCCATGGTGGCATCGTCGAGACGGTGAACCCGGCCGCTGAGCGCATGTTTGGCTATACCGCCACAGAACTTGTCGGACAAACCTTCAGCCTGCTGATCCCCGAACTTGATCAAGATCGGCGCAATGGGTCCCTTGAGTATTACAGTGCGAGCGAAGAGGCTCGCGCTATCGGCCTTGGCCGTGAGGTTGTTGGCCGACGCAAGGATGGCACTTTCTTCCCGTTGGAGATAGCGGTAAGCGAGATGTGGCTGGGTGGTCAGCGTTACTTCACCGGCATCCTGCGTGATATCACCGTGCGCAAGCAGGCGGAAGAGGCGCTGCTCAAGGCGGGAGCCCTGCAGAACGCGATTTTTAACAGCGCCAATTTTTCGAGTATCGCCACTGACGCCAAGGGTGTCATCCAGATCTTCAACGTTGGCGCCGAGCGCATGCTGGGCTACACGGCCGCCGAAGTGTTGAACAAGGTCACGCCAGCCGATATCTCCGATCCGCAGGAGCTGATTGCCCGCGCCCAAGCGCTCAGCGTCGAACTCGAAACCCCGATTACGCCTGGATTTGAGGCCCTGGTGTTCAAGGCTTCACGCGGTATCGAGGACATCTACGAGTTGACCTGCATCCGCAAGGATGGCAGCCGTTTCCCGGCAGTCGTGTCGGTCACGGCCCTGCGTGATGAGCAGGATGCCATCATCGGGTATCTGCTGATCGGCACGGACAACACGGCCCGTAAGGAGATCGAGGCCGAGCAGAAGCTGCTCGGCCAGCGGTTGCGCGATCATCAGTTTTACACGCGTTCTTTGTTCGAAGCCAATATCGACGCGTTGATGACCACTGATCCAGCCGGTATCATCACCGACGTCAATAAACAGATGGAGGCGCTCACCGATTGTACCCGCGACGAATTGATCGGCGCGCCGTTCAAAAATTACTTCACTGATCCGGAGCGGGCCGAGGCAGGCATCAAACTCGTGCTGAGCGAAAAGAAGGTCACCAATTACGAACTCACCGTGCGCACCAGGGACGGTAAGGAAACGGTGGTCTCCTTGAATGCCACCACCTTCTACGATCGGGACAGGAGGTTGCAGGGTGTGTTTGCCGCGGCGCGTGACGTTACGGAACGTAAAGTTCTCGATCAGGTGCTGGAGGAAAAGACCATCGAGCTGGAGAGTGCCAAGGCGGCAGCGGAAAAAGCCAACCTTGCTAAATCGGATTTCCTCTCCAATATGAGCCACGAGATCCGCACCCCGATGAACGCCATTATCGGCATGTCCCACTTGGCGATGAAGACCGAGCTGACACCGCGTCAGCGCGACTACATCAAGAAGATCAAAAGCTCCAGTCGGCATCTGCTCAGCATTATCAACGATATTCTTGATTTTTCGAAGATCGAGGTGGGCAAGCTGACGATCGAATACACCGAGTTTGAGCTGGAGAAGATGCTCGATAATGTGGCCAGCCTGATGTCTGAGAAAACCTCTGCCAAGGGGCTGGAACTGATCTTCGACATAGACAAGAACGTACCGCGCTACCTGATCGGCGATCCGCTGAGGATGGGGCAGATTCTGATTAATTACTGCAATAATGCGGTCAAGTTTACCGAGCAGGGCGAGATTGACATCGTCATTTGTATCCAGGAGCAGACTGACGAGGATGTGCTGCTCTACTGTGCTGTGCGCGATACGGGCACTGGCCTGACGGAGGAGCAGATAGGGCGGTTGTTTCAGAGATTTGTGCAGGCCGACGCCTCGACCACCCGTGAATTTGGCGGCACCGGCCTCGGGCTGGCCATTTCCAAGAAGCTGGCCGAGCTGATGGGCGGAGAGGTGGGGGTCAGCAGCGAACCCGGCAAGGGCAGCACCTTCTGGTTTACGGCACGCCTTGGCAAGGGTGTCGGCCAGCCACGTAAGCTGGCGCTGTCGACCGACATGCAGGGCAAACGGGTGTTGGTGGTAGATGACAACGAGAACGCCTGCCAGATGCTGGGCGACCTGCTTGGCAGCATGAGCTTCAATGTCGATCAGGTCGAGTCGGGTCAGGCTGCCATTGGCGCCGTGGATCGTGCCGAGGCGCAGGGCATGCCCTACGAGATCGTGTTTCTTGACTGGAAAATGCCGGGCATGGATGGCAACGAGACGGCCAGACGGCTCAGGGAGTTACCACTCATCCACATGCCGCATCTGATCATGGTGACCGCTTTTGGCCGTGAGGAAGTGTTAAAGGCGGCAGAGGGAGCAGATATCGTGGATGTACTGATCAAACCGGTCAGTCCGTCGGTGCTCTTTGACAGCGTGATCCGCATTCTGGGAGGCGTTGACGATGGCGTGCGCACTGCCGGGGAGGCGCCGACTGATACCTTTATGCAACTTGCTACCATCAAGGGCTCCCGTGTCCTGCTGGTGGAGGACAACGATCTTAACCAGGAAGTGGCAATCGAACTGCTGCAGGATGCCGGCTTCGTTGTTGAGCTGGCCGAGAACGGTCAGATTGCGTTGGACAAGGTCAGGAGCGCCGATTACGACATCGTGCTGATGGATATGCAGATGCCGGTGATGGACGGAGTGACAGCGACCGAGGAGATCCGCAAGGAGGTGCGTTTCAAGGATCTTCCGGTGGTGGCGATGACCGCCAACGTCATGCAGGGCGATCGCGACCGCTGCATGGCGGCGGGCATGAACGATCATGTGGCCAAACCAATTGAACCTGAAACCTTATGGCAGGCGCTGCTGAAATGGATCAAGCCGCACCAATCGACAGCCGCTGCCGTCGAGACAAAACCGCAGGTGGTGGTTGATGTCGATCTGCCGTCGGGAATTGAGGGGCTGGATATGGCCGACGGCCTGCGCCGTGTGCTCGGCAAGAAACCGCTCTACCTCTCGATGCTGCACAAGTTCGTTGCCGGGCAGAAATCCGTCGTGGTGGAAATCCTCAAAGCGTTGGAGGGCAACTCCCTGGAAACTGCGGAGCGGCTCGCTCACACGCTCAAGGGTGTTTCCGGCACTATCGGCGCTACCCGTTTGCAGCAACTGGCGGAAAAGCTTGAGAGCGTGATCAGGCAACGGAGTCCCCGCGAGGAGATCGATGCCCGGCTTGATGAGCTCAGGATGGTGCTTGCAGATCTTATCTCCCAACTGGAACAGCGGCTGCCGGAGAAACAGGCCCAAATGGCCGGCACAGTCGCCTCGGAACAACTCAAGACTGTCTGTGATAAGCTGGCGGCAATGCTCGCCGATGATGACGCAGAGGCGGTTGATGTGCTGGAAGCGAATGCGGAACTGCTTCGCACTGCCTTCCCTAACCACTATCGCCAGATTGACGACGGCATCCGATTATTCGACTTTGAGGCGGCGCTGGCAGTGCTCATGGCTGCCCGTGGGACATCGGTCTGATTATGGCTGAACTCGATTTTACCGAAAGGGCCACGATACTGATCGTTGATGACACGCCGGAAAACCTGACCCTGATGAACAGTCTGCTCAAGGACGATTATAAGGTAAAGGTTGCCAATAATGGTGAGAAGGCGCTGAAGATTGCGGCGTCAGACTCGCCCCCGAACCTGATCCTGCTTGACATCATGATGCCAGGTATGGACGGTTACGAGGTGTGCCGGCGACTCAAGAGCGACACCAAAACGATGAACATCCCGGTGATCTTTCTCACTGCCAGGTCGGAAATGGAGGACGAGCAGACCGGGCTGGAGCTCGGCGCGGTCGACTATATCATCAAACCGATCAGCCCGCCGATCGTCATGGCGCGCATAAAGAACCATCTGGCACTGAAGACCATGGCCGAATCCCTGCGGAACCAGAACACCTTTCTTGAACATGAGGTGGCCAAGCGCACGGCTGAACTGGTTGTTGCCAGGGATGAGGCGGAAAGCAGAAAAGAAAGTGTGGAAGACGCCCTTGCCGAAACAATCCGGTTAAAAGAACAACTGGAAGCAGAACGAGCCTATCTGCAGGAAGAAATTAAACTGGAAAACAATCATCAGAATATTATCGGTCAAAGTGATAGTCTCAAATACGTCCTCTATAAAATTGAACAGATTGCCGTAAGCGATACCACCGTATTGATTCTTGGTGAGACTGGAACCGGCAAGGAGTTGGCCGCCCGGGCTATTCATGACTTGAGCCTGCGTAAGGGCCGGACTCTGGTAAAGGTGAATTGTGCCTCTCTTTCCGTAGGCCTTATCGAAAGCGAATTGTTCGGTCATGAAAAAGGTGCCTTTACCGGTGCGCTGTCCAGGCATCTGGGGCGATTTGAGGTCGCCAACGGCGCCACTCTTTTTTTGGATGAAATCGGCGAATTACCGCTGGAACTCCAGGCGAAACTGTTGAGAGTACTCCAGGAAGGGGAGTTCGAACGGCTGGGCAGCTCTCTCACCATCAAGGTTGATGTCCGAATTGTTGCCGCCACCAATCGTAACCTGGAAGAGGAGGTCCGCAAAGGCCGGTTTCGTGAGGATCTCTGGTACCGGTTAAATATCTTTCCGATTACCATGCCCTCGCTCCGGGAGCGTATGGATGACATCCCACTTCTTGTCAATTCCTTCGTCAAAAAGATTGCGCGGCGCTTGGGCAAGACCATTGAAGTCATCCCGGTGACCGTAATGGAGGCGTTACAAGATTATCCCTGGCCCGGAAATGTTCGGGAACTGGAGAATGTCCTTGAACGGGCGGTGATCAACTCATCGGGTCCCAAGCTGCGCCTGGTTGATGAGCTCAAAAAGCCGTTTAAGGATTTATCTGCAAGCCCAAAAACGTTGGAAGCGGTTGAGCGAGATTATATTCTACAGGTGCTTGAGCAGACCAGGTGGAAAGTAAGCGGAAAAAACAGTGCGGCTGAAATCCTTGGCCTTGATCGCAGCACCCTGCGTGCCCGGATGGCTAAACTCAATATCCAGAAATCATAGATTTCCATCTTCAAGTGTGTATCGCCGCAAAAAATACGTCAATGCTCAGGATAAAAAAGAATGGCCCATCCCGCTTGCACGGGATGGGCCATTCTTTAGATCTGTTTTCTTGTTGTTCTTTGCTCTTGCTTAAAACTGGAAGCGCAAGCCTACGCCCAGACGAGTCGCCTGGCTGGCAAGCAGGTCATCAGCTTCGCAACGTCCTTCGACAAAGAGTGAGGTCTTCATTGTGCCCGGTTTCTCATAGATGAGATATCCCATATTGACAATCAAATCAGCCTTACCATCATTTCCGGACCAGAACCCGACCCCGGCACCAACGAACAACTTCTCCGTCAAATAGTAATTCAACAGGGCATCAGCCGTGAAGGCGCTGCCGCCATCATACCCACCAACACGGGCAAAACCACCGACAAGGCCCATTGCGGAGAGATTTTCAGTCAAGAAAAGCTCGTAACCAACGCGGGCAAAGACATAGCTGGCTGGATCAAACTGCTGAGCAAAACCGATATCGGCCACTGGCCCACCCTTATGTTGAGCCACTGTTACTGTTTGGGCAATTTCGGCAGGTTTTGATTGGGTGCCCTTATTTTCAATCACCACAGGGACGACAGGTTCGGGAATCCTGCTGATATTCCTTAAACTCAAATTGCCGCAGATAGCGGGAACAATAAACTCGTAGCGCTGTCCATTTTTGTCTATGGAGAAACTGTAGGCATTAAAGGACGCTTTTCCACCCCAAGTAACGTCCTTGATTACGGATACCGGGCTGGTACTCTTTTTTCGGAAAAGCATCCAGCTAAATTGCTCCCCTGGGGCAACTTTGATGAATTCAATTTTTGCCGTCGGAAATTGGGCCATAAAATCTGGAAACAGCTCTGAATAGCCTGATTTGTCAAATCCTGTCTGGATATCGGTGCTCTTTTTTTTGACCATGGTCCGAAGGTCTGCCTCAGAGGTCATGGCCGGACGATAGAAGGGATGATCCCCCAGGCGTTTAAGCGTTACGGCGGCAAAGGCCGGGGACGCGCACGTCATAACCAGGCATACACCTATTAGCAATAACAATTTATTCTTCATTTTCTCTTACTCCTTTTGTTCCATTTCGTGCATCTTTTCCATTCTCCCCTGATGGGGCCATCGGCATCATTTTCTTCACACATTCTCAGGCTTGAGCCGTTGTTCAGTCTCGATTTTCTGCGAAAAATTTCATTAGAATCCCAGAGACACCCCCAAGCCATAATATTCCACCTTATTGTTGTAAAACTGACCGTGCGGATCAAAACCTTTGTACCATTCGGCCATGAGGCGCAGACGACGCTGCCCTGGATTGGGATGACCAAACTCGAGACCGGCCTTGACGCTGCAATCGTTGGCCCATTCATGCTCCTCCAGATTCTTTATGTCCACCCCGGCAATTGGCCTCCCGTTCCATATAAGCGGGGTGTTGCCGCGATATTCGATCCCCCAGTGGGCGCTCAGCGGCTTGAGATCACTCGGTTCCTTGTGGATAAGGTACTCACCGCCACCGTACACGCGGAATTCATGCCATTCGTAGGAATAGATGAGTTCAGTGGCTTCGTAACTGAGGTTGATTCGATCCGGAGGATTGGCGCCGAGTAGTAATTCATCCCCCAGGTGTGAGCTCTGATGATAAAGGCGGAAGCGGAGCGAATTGTCGCCATATCGATAGGTGGCGGGAATGCCGATGGTGTAATCGGCGTTGATGAGGTCGGAGGAATTGTCCATGTTGAATTGGGCGAACAGGGCGCCTTCCACGCTCAGTTGCAGGCCATCCCCTTCACGACTGCCGAAGAACCGGTACAGGCCGAATGTCTCACCGAAACCGACTGCTGCCAGGGTGTAGTCTTCTCCCAAAGATCGGAAGTTGACGAGACTGACAAAGAACCGTGACTGTTTCGGGTCGGCAATGAGTGATCGGAACAGATCACCTGTGGGAAACACCTTTGCTTGATTGGTTACTCCCATAAAACTGCTTACCGCTTCCGGCTTACCGGCATCTGCCGGCTTCACAATGATCGTTAGCTCCTGTACCCCGTCGATAGCGCGTAGCTGTTTTTCGGCCGCCTCCCGTCGCATCTGGTCCTCTTGAAACAAGGTAATCGTGGCATCCCCATTGACTATCTTCAGAATAAAGCTGTCTCTCTTCCAGTGCATGTCCCGTTCAAGGATGGAGGCAATATAACCGGTCAGAAACTCATCGCTGACTCTGTCGGCGGCTATCGCCGGGAGAGATGTGAAAAAGAGCAGGAGACAGAGAGAGGTGGCACGCATCGGGATGATCATTGTATCTTTCATTTTGAGATCCATGGTCGGAGAAGTTGATGGAGTTTACGTTCAGAGCCTCAGAGCTTGTCCGTAAATAAATCTTTGGTGCTCGCATCCGGCTTTTGGCCGTCTTTGACTGCTCCTCAATCGTAAAATCCTCGCCGTAGCCCTGCTACGCCTGCGGTTTCACTCAATCGTCGCAGCCAAATTCGTCTCAAAATCCGGCGCAATCCCTGAAAAGCTTATTTACGGACAAGCTCTTAGACTCGTGAATAGTTGACGCTGTCCTTTTCAAACTCTTCAATTACTTCATCGCTCAAAGACGGAAGTACTTTCGGTGTGATGTCAATGAACGTCTCGGCGGTTACCAGGTAGTCTTTTTGTGTGGCAAGTTCCTGCTCAAATGCAAAATGGGCGACCTGCTGGAAAAGATACTGTATATCTGCAGGAGTGAACCCCGATGTCATTTCGACAAGGCGATCCAGATCGATCTGTCCGGTGTTGAGCGTGGAAAGATAATGCTCGAGAATAGTTGTCCTCCCCTCCCTGTCCAATCCCCCAACCGGAATGATGCAGTCAAACCTTCCTGGACGGAGCATTGCCGCATCCAGGTCGCGGATGTAATTGGTGGCACATACCAGCAGTATCTTGTTCTGCTGTTCCTTGAACAAAGGGATTTGTTTGAGAAACTCGTTGGTAATGGATTTATCAATCCGGTCAGCCATGTCACGACTGCCGGCGATCTCTTCAAATTCATCGATAAAGAGGACCACTTCGTCAAGATTTCTGACCTTCTCCATTACTTCCCGCAAGTTGGCGCCTATCTTCTCTACCCCATCCGCCATAAGCATGCTGGGTACGATTTCTATGTACCGCCAGGCCAGGATTCCGGCTATTGCCTTTACAAAATAGGTCTTTCCTGTACCGGGAGGTCCGAAGAAAATGATTGCCTTGGGAGGAACAACCCCGTGTTTCAGCGAAAGGCTTTCCTCCATAAGGGGAAGGATGATTCGGCGTTGGACCAACTGCTTGGGAGGTTGGGAATCGGATATGGTATCCCACATTTCTCTGCTGATGATCTGGGCTCCCATCTCACTGAGAATATTTTTCTGTTGATAGGTGAGGTATTCATCAGGGGCCTGCTCCATGTTCTCCAGAAAATCGATGCAGGCAGTTCGCAATCCCACATCGCGTCCAAGCTTTTCCGAAAGAAGCCATTTATGCTTCAGTATATTGGACCAGAGGTCAACGGCGATATCCGGTTCAAATTCCACCCCGCTGAGTTCCAGGATTGTCTTTGTGCACTCTTCCGGCGATAAGAGTTCCAGTGGATTATCGTTCATAAGATACCTTTAATACGCTGATACAGTAACTACAGGAGAGTTTTCCCTTGCGGTTGTTTGGCGAGCTTGTTCTTTTCTTGCTGTTTTTGTTTTTTGCTGTTTTGCTTCTGGCTCTTATCTTTGTCTTTTTTGCCACCCTTGTCTCCCATGGTCTTCCTCCATTCTCAATGGTTGCTGTTAGATTTAAAGCAAAAGGTCTCTGCTCTTAAGTCAAAGTCCTTGCGAGCGTTGGTTCAAAATACCCACATTAGGTGTGGTCATTTTTTAAAGTTAGTGACAATATCCTGAACCGCAGATTGCAGGGTGCCCCAGGTGTTTTCCACCCCGTCCTTGAGTTGCTCCCAGGCGTCTTCGCTGGCATTGCCCAGCTCTTTCAATTTGGCCTTCATAGCGTCAACCCTCTGTTCAAGATCGTCAACCTGCTTGGCATGTTGAATACGAGCATCGGCTGTAAGGCTCTTTGCTCTGGCCTTGAACTCGGCTAATTTGGCCTGTACCAGTTCCAGTTCGGCTTCTATCTTCTGTGTATAGGCATCTTTTGTGTTCATATAATATTAGTCCTTTCTTGATGGATTGAGGTTCGTCGGGCTTTCTTGAAAATTCTGACTAGAAACAGTAACGCAGTAGATCCCAAACATCTTTGTCGGCCTCGCCTCGCTCTTTCAGTTGGGTCCTCGTGGTGTTTACTTTCTGATTAAGATTGTTGATATGCATGGCATATTTGATACGAGCATCGGCTGTAAGGCTCTTTTCCGGGGCCTCGAACTCGGCTAATTGGGCCTGTACCTGTTTCAATTCCGCCTCTATCTTTTGTCTGTAGACCTCTTTGCTGTTCATAATGTTTTTCCTTTATTCATGTTAACGGATGGAAAATTTTTCTGATTTTTAGGCAAGTCGGGTGAAAAACAAACATCACTATGGTTCCAGTCGTCTGTCAGCCTGCATAGAGTTGTATTCCCAAATTCAGGTCATCTATGCAGGGCAGTATGCGCTAAGGAGTGATTGTCGTATGGGATTATTCTAAAAGTGCTCTGTCCACTGTCCTGCTTGTGTGGAACCGCTCAAGCGGCCACTTACAGGCGTCGACCTTGAATGACACGAACCAGAATCATCACAATGGCGACGATCAAGAGGATATGGATAAATCCGCCCATGGTGTAGGAAGAGACAAAACCCAGAATCCAAAGGATAACCAAGACAACTGCAATTGTTTCGAGCATTTTTTCTCCTTTTGCCATAGCTTGGCGAATCGAAAATCTGGCGCCCGCTGTTTGGAACGCCAGCCTTCAGCCTTCAAGGTGCAATCAGGTATATGGTCAGGCCCAAATCTCCCTCGTAACAATTCTTTTCAACGGGCGGAGATTGTAATCGCCCCGGACTGGATGTCTGGGGCGATGCACTGTCACTTAAGTCGCATGTCATTTTTGACTGATGTTACCCCATTGACAGTCCGTGCGACTTCTATCGCTTTGTTGATGTCGGCCTTAGAACTGACGAAACCGCTCAGTTGCACGACCCCCTTGAAGGTTTCAACATTGATCTCGCTTGATTTCAGGGAGGGGGTATCGAGTATTGCGGTCTTGACCTTTGTGGTGATAACAGTGTCATCGACATATTCTCCGGTTCCTTCGTGCTTAGATGTTGAGGCGCATCCCACGAAAAAGGTCAACAGGATGATTAAGGAAAAAGCGGAAAAAAACTTTGAATGTTTCATGGTTAAATCCTCCAGATAAAAAAATAAACTCAATACCCCTGGATGCTGAAAATGCCAGGGATTCCTGTGATGTGACATCCTTGTCACGTTGTCAATTCCCTCATGATCTTAAAAAAATAGCGGCAATGAGATGTTAAACGAGAAGTGTAATGTCATTCTTCACTGCTTTTAATTAAAGCAATGTTTGTGCCAAGCTTCTAGCGTGCAGTGTTAAATCACCTATCGTCCTTATTTTTAAGAATAATTAGACAAGAAAGCATCTACCTGACGGTCTTTAACGCCATGTAAAAAAGGTCATATTTAGCCTGTGGTCATATGCAACCATCTTCCGGCTTTTCTGGTGTTATGGGTTGCAAATGGTGTGTGATATGCGGCCATGCACCAAGTGTCAATCGGCGTCCAAATTTGACCCCCCGTTGGTAAAAAATATTCATCGTCAGTTGCCTTTTGCTCCGGACTTCGTTGTGGTGAGCAGATTTCTCTTCGAGTTAATGACCTTGAATGAGGATGGTAAAAGCGGTGGAGGACAAGACTAAAAATCAGCACAGTAGGCGTGTGATTAACCTCTTGCCGGTCATGAGGGAGATTCTTGAGGAGCAGTTCAAAATATGTACGCAACTAATGTCCAGGAGGCGATGAAAACACCATGCGAGAATCAGAATGATTTTAGAGCAAGAGCAGGCACAATTTGTAAAGGCCGTGAAGCTGTCTTGGGTAAATCACCTGATACCGCTATTCAGGTCAATACTGGCGGGAGTGTAATTGATGTCATTAGACAGCACGGGCGGCTCATTGATAGCGGCTTAATGGAGATGATCAAACCGAGTTACAAATGATCTACTCGATACCTGGCGTGGAACAGGCGACACCTTACGCATTAACTGGCATAAATGCATATGATGCTCCCCTTTTTTCCTTATTGACAAATACCAGACTGTTGTTTAGACTTTTGTTTAAACAACAGCTTGTATAATGTACAGAAAAACTCTGCAAACTAGACAGGAGATTGGCATGACAACAGAAGCTGTCCTCGATATTAAACAGTGGGGAAACAACTTGGGCGTTCGTCTGCCGGTGGCAGTTTCCCGTGCCGCCCACTTGCATGTTGACCAGCGCGTGCGAATTACCGTAGAAAATGGTGCGGTTGTGATTCGACCGGCAGAAGAACCGGCGCTCACCCTGGAACAACGACTGGCCCTATTCGACCCGGAAAAACATGGCGGTGAGGCTATGCGTCAAAGCCATGTTTTAGGGGCCGAACAATGGTAACATCAACGAAACGCAACCCCTCCGATTCCTGGATACCGGATCGGCAGGACATTATCTGGATTGATTGTAACCCGCAAGCAGGGCAAGAGATGCGGGATATCCATCCTTTTCTTGTGCTTTCTCCTCGTAATTTCAATGACAAAACATCTCTGGTTATAGGTTTGCCCATGACCACGGCGGATTATAATGCCAGCAATCCCTTTGCCGTAGCTATTGGACAGGTTAAGTCGAAAGCGGGGGAAATAAGCTATGTTCTTTGTCATCAGCCGAAATCTTTTGACTGGCGGGCTCGTAACGCAAAACCACACGCCCTGAAAAAATGCCACGATGACTATTTTAGCAGTATATGTAAGTGTTTGAATCAGATCATTGAGTTAAAGTGAGAACTGAGTTTGGTGCTACCCTGTTTCTACAGAACAATCCTGTCTCCTTCCCTCCAGTGGAAGGCATCAAGAAACAACTTGGATTAAAATAAGGAGCACGCCATGTTTATCTATCCTGTTACCCTGACCCCTGATGAAAGAGACGGTGGTTTCACAGTGACCTTTGTCGATATTCCAGAGGCCATCACCCAGGACGATACCGAGGCCGAGGCCCTGGCTGCCGCCAAGGATGCGCTGGAGTCTGCTCTTGATTTTTACTTTGAAGATAAGCGCACTGTGCCCGCGCCCTCCCAGGCCAAACGTGGCCAGCCTGTTGTCGAGCTTCCGGCCAGTTTATCCGCCAAGGTGCTGTTGCTCAATGAGATGATCATCCAGAGTGTGCGACCTGCCGAGCTTGCCCGCCGCCTCAACACCACGCCGCAAGAGGTGAACCGGCTGACCAATGTCCGCCACACCACCCGTATTGACGGCATTGCCGCTGCCCTGCAGGCCATGGGGAAGCATCTGGATATGCGGGTGATTTGAGATGTAGTAACTCAGGTCGGATCTGACAATCAGGACGGTTGACAGAGCTGCGGTTGATAACCGGTGGACACCTTTTCAAGGTGTCGGTGGCAAAAGGTTACGTTTTTAACCTTTGAGGATATTGTCTCATTCTTGATGTCGGCTATAGCGTATCAGAAGAGGATGGAGTATCTTTTTTCAATATTTTATGAACGGCAATTTTATAAAACGACTGGTGACCTGTAAACTTTAGTCCTGATTATTCTTCCAGAGATATCCCATGAATGAATACGATGACCTTGTAAAGAAGTTGAAAGAAATATTCCAGATTGACCGTCCTGAATTGGATTTTGGCGTCTATCGTATCCTCAATTCCCGGGTGAGAGAGATCAATGATTATCTGGATAGGCAGCTCAAGGTCAAGGTAGTTGAAAGTCTGGCAACAACCGCTGCTGCCAATATGGTAGAAGTCCAAACGGAATTAAGAGATAAGGAAGCGCAATACCGTGCCGATGGCCTTGATCCTGAAACCGTGCCCAAGGTGCTGGAACTGAGGCAGAAGCTGGTTGAATATGGCGCTGGCAGGTCTGAACACGAAAAAGCTGTCTATTCCCACCTGCTCACCTTCTTTTCCCGGTATTATGAAAAGGGCGATTTTATCAGCAAGCGCCGTTACAAGGGCGACACCTATGCCATTCCCTATGCCGGTGAAGAGGTGGTGCTGCACTGGGCAAACAAAGACCAGTATTATACCAAGAGCGGTGAAAACTTTTCCAACTATGCCTTTAAACTCGATGACGGGCGGACGGTGCGTTTTCGCCTGATCACAGCGGACACGGCCAAGGATAACCGCAAAGACAACGACAAGGAACGCCGTTTTGTCCTGATCGAACCGACTACCCGCATCCTTGCCGATGATGACGGGGAAGAACACGAAGAACACCTGCTGCCGGTGGCAGAAGAGAACGGCGAGCTGGTACTGCGCTTTGAATACAGGATCATGCCCAAGGGCAGCAAGCAGAGCACTTTGGTACTTGATGCGGTAGGCAAGGTGCTGGCCGATCCCAATGTTAAGGCCCGCTGGCTGGATTTGGCCATGCGAGAACCTACCGAGAAGAATCCGCAGCGTACCCTGCTGGAAAAATGCCTCACCAACTACACCACCCGGAACACGGCGGACTACTTCATCCATAAGGATCTTGGCGGTTTCTTGCGGCGGGAACTGGACTTCTATATCAAGAACGAAGTCATGCACCTTGATGATCTTCAGGATATCAAAATCTTTGCCGCCATTGAAAAGAACCTACGCCTGATTCAGACCCTGCGGGCTATTGCCCTGGATCTGATTACCTTCCTGGCCCAACTGGAAGACTTTCAGAAAGCGCTGTGGTTGAAGAAGAAATTCGTGGTCTCAACACACTACTGCATCACCCTTGACCGGGTGCCGGAAAGCCTTTATGCCGCGATTGCCGCTAACCTACAGCAATGGAGTCAGTGGGAGAAGCTGGGGATGCTGGATGGCAGCAAGGCCAACCTGCTCAATCAGAATAAAGCAGGTATCGAATATCTGAAGGCCCACCCTTACCTGATGGCGGATACCGCCCTGTTTGATATTGCATTCAAACAGGCACTGCTGGCAGAGATAGATAATCTGGATGAAAGCCTTGACGGCCTGCTGATCCATGGCGATAATTTTCAGTCGCTTAATCTTTTGCAGGAACGGTACCGGGGGCAGGTGAAGTGCGTTTATATTGATCCGCCGTATAACACTGGTGGAGATGGGTTTGCGTACAAAGATAATTATAAACATTCGAGCTGGCTTTCGAGCATTGCAGAAAAGCTCATCTTGACAAAGCCTTTGCAGGCCATTGACAGCAGTTTGTGCTCATCAATTGATGATAACGAGATGGTCGCACTCTCTTTTCTGTTGTCGGCAATTTATGGCGAAGAAGGAAAAATAGCCGAGTTGATTTGGCAAAAGCGATACTCACCAGACATCCGAAGAGCCATCAGCGATGCTCATGAATACATTCTGATTTATGCAACTGACCCGTCTGCGTTTAAGCTTTCTCGTAATCTGCTGCCACTGGGGGACAATCAGACAAAGCAGTTTTCTAACACTGATAATGATTCTCGCGGTGCATGGAAAGCTGCTGACTTCACGGCTCCGGGTTATCGAATCAACCAGATGTATGAGATTGAGGCGCCTGATGGCCGGGTGCTGAATCCACCTCCTGGCCGCTGCTGGATGACCACGAAGGAAAATTATGAAAAATTGAAACAAGACAGACGAATCATCTTTGGCAAGGATGGCAATGGTCGGCCAGCGGTGAAAAGATTCCTCAGTGAAATGGAAGGGATGGTTCCGTGGACATGGTGGGATCACGAATCATCAGGCCATTCACAGGAAGGTCTTAAGGAAGGAAGTGAGCTTTTCTCAAGAGATGATACGTTCCCTACACAGAAACCGACTCGATTAATCCAGAAATTACTTCATATTACCAGCGACCGGTCATCTCTTGTTCTGGACTACTTCGGAGGCTCCGGCACCACCGGCCATGCTGTCATTTCTCTGAACCGTCAGGATAACGGCAAGCGCAAGTACATTCTCGTCGAGCAAGGCGAATACTTCGATACCGTCCTCAAACCCCGCATCCAGAAGGTTGTCTATTCCGCCGACTGGAAAGACGGCAAGGCCACTGCCCCCCGGACCGGCATCTCCCACGCCTTCAAAGTCCTCAAGATCGAAAGCTACGAAGACACCCTGAACAATCTGCAACTGCGCCGCACCAAAGGACAACAAAGCCTGCTCGACGCCTTGCCGCCATCGGCCCAGGAAGAGTATCTGCTGCGCTATCTGCTGAACATCGAAAGCCGTGGTTCGCTGTTGTCGGTGGAACAGTTTAATAAACCGTTTGACTGTAAACTTAAAGTGGCAGTGGATTCAGCCGGGGCCTATGCCGAGCGCACCATTGACCTGGTAGAGACCTTCAACTATCTGATCGGTCTGCGGGTAAAGTGTATCAACATGCAGCGTGCCAAGGGGTATGTGCTGGTAGAGGGCTGTCTGCCAACGGGTGAGACAACGCTGGTGCTGTGGCGTGACGTGGAACAGGTGGATTATGAAAAGCTGAACACCTTATGTGCTGAACTGGGTGTTAATCCGGCGGACAGTCGGTTTGAGGTCGTCTATGTCAATGGCGATCATAATATCCCTGATAAATTCACCAGCTCTGAGGCCGAGGGCGGTTTGACCAAGACCCTGAAGATCCGCCAGATCGAGCCGGAATTCCTGAGCCGCATGTTTGCAGGGGAGGGGATGTAATGGGCGTAGATGCGTTGCTGGGACAATTACGTCAGTTGATTCAGGAGGCGCGTACCCAGGCTTTTCGGGCGGTGGATGTGGTGCAGGTGCGCACCAGTTGGGAGATTGGCCGTCATATTGTTGAATACGAACAGCAAGGTGAGGTGCGGGCAGTCTATGGCGCCCGCCTGCTGCCGCAATTGTCCGCCCAGTTGACGCAGGAATTTGGCCGAGGTTTTGATGCGTCAAATCTGCGCTATATGCGTTTGTTTTATCAATCCTTTCCAAATTGTGACGCACTGCGTCACGAATTAAGCTGGACACATTACCGCCGCTTGTTGCGGATTGACAATGAGACCGCCAGACAGTGGTATATGAACGAGGCGGCGGCGCAAAACTGGAGTTCACGGGCGCTGGAGAGACAAATCAACACGCTGTATTATGAACGACTGCTGTTAAGCCAGGATAAATCGGAGGTGCAGAACGAAGCTAACGCCAATCTGGCCCAGTTGCGGCAATCCCCGCGTGAATTTGTGCGTGATCCGGTCATGCTCGAATTTTTGGGGCTTCCCGGTACGAATCGTTTGCTGGAGTCTGAACTTGAGCAGGGGTTGATGGACAAGTTGCAGGCTTTTCTGCTGGAGTTGGGAAAAGGCTTTGCTTTTGTTGCACGCCAGCAGCGCATCAGCACCGAAAGCAAGGATTTTTATATTGATCTGGTCTTTTACAATTACCTGCTCAAATGCTTTGTGCTGTTCGATCTGAAAACCGGCGAGCTGGCTCATCAGGATATTGGCCAGATGGATATGTATGTGCGTATGTACGATGATCTCAAACGGGGGGCAGATGATAATCCAACCGTAGGCATTATTTTGTGCTCGGACAAGGATGCTTCCGTGGTGCGCTATTCCGTGCTCAACGATAATGAACAGTTGTTTGCCAGCCGTTACAGGCTGGTATTGCCGTCGGAAGAGGAGTTGCGTCGGGAGTTGGAGCGGGAGCGTGCTGCGCTGCTTGAACAGGTTGAGTCTGGAAGGGATGGGCTTGACGATGAGTAAACAGAGCTTTCACCAGGAGCTGGTGCTCAATCAATGGATGATGGGATTTTTTCAGGACAATACCTTGCCGTTACTGAAAGGATGCCTGGGTGAAGACCGGCACGAGGGGGTCAGTGAGGACGGGCAGACCAGATTCTTTGATGTGTTGCGTGGCAAGGTAAACGGGATTGACCAGGGTCTTTCCCGTTACGACAAGAATATTGTCGAGCATTGGAATAGTATCACCGAGCGGCGCAACAAGATTGAGGGCACGGTGTTTCAGATGAAGTATTTCCAGTATCTCTCGCTGCTCTTTACCGAGATTTATCTGGACTACTATTTTAACCATCGGCAACAATTGCTGGACGGCCTGAATGGGGCCATGCAGACATATCATGCTAGCCCGGACGTGAAGGATCGTTTTCAGCCTTTTAATGTGGACGAGCTGAACAAGCTGGCATTCTGGAACGCCACCGGCAGCGGCAAGACGCTGTTGCTGCATGTCAATATCCGCCAGTATCTGCATTATTTCCAGAACGGGAACAAAAACAGTTACCCCAACAAGATTATTCTGCTCACCCCTAACGAGGGTCTGTCGAATCAACATTTAGCGGAATTGCAGCTTTCCGGTTTCGGCTTCTGCCGCCTGTTCAATAAAAGCAGTGGCAATAATATGTTGAAAGGCATGATTGAGATCATCGATATCAATAAGCTGGGTGACGAGATGGGCGACAAGACTGTCGCCGTAGAATCGTTTGAAGGGGGCAACCTGGTGCTGGTCGATGAAGGGCATCGTGGCACGAGTTCGGCAGACGGGGCATGGATGAACCGCCGTGAAGCCCTGGTGCGGGGCGGCTTTACTTTTGAATACTCCGCCACCTTTGGGCAGGCAGTGGCCAAGGGCTTGACTGTGGTCAAGGCAAGAGAAGAAATCAAGAAAAAACAGTTTCCGTTGCTGTTAGGCAAGCTGTTCGGAAAATCCAAGGTCAAGGACTTAACGGCAGAAGAGAAGATTGTCTTTGAGGCTGCTAAGAAAACATTGACGCTGACCAATGATGACGAGCGCAAGGCATGTACCATGGCGATGCGGGAAATCTACGCCAAAAGCATTCTCTTTGATTATTCCTACAAGTTTTTCTACGATGACGGCTATGGTAAGGAATTTGTGATCCTTAACCTGAGGAGTCAGGATTATAATCAGGAAGAGACGGCCCGTTTGTACCTTACTGCCTGTTTGCTGAGTTTTTATCAGCAGCAATATCTGTGGGATATGAACCGTGACAAGCTGACCAAATTCAACATTGAAAAGCCGTTGTGGGTGTTTGTCGGCAATACCGTTTCCAGCGAGGATGCAGATGTTTTGAAGGTCTTGAAGTTCCTGGCAGGATTTCTGAAAGATGATGTTCAGACCCGCCAGTGGATCAAAGGTCTGCTGGATGATACGGCGTGCCTGTTGGATACCAACGGCCACAATATCTTTCGTGGCCGGTTCACACCTTTGATGGGGAAATTTAACAGTGCCGTCGAGGTGTATGCCGATATTCTGAAACGACTGTTCAACACCGGAGCGCGGCAACGGTTGAAGGTGGTAAACCTGAAGGGCAGTAAGGGTGAACTGGCATTGCGTGTTGGTGAGGCGGAACCTTTCGGGCTGATCAATATAGGGGATGATGCCAAATTCTTCAAAGAGGCGGCGACGGATAATAATGCGAAGTTATTTGACACCGAGACGGACGATTTCAGCGGCTCGATGTTTGATACACTGAACAGCAAAGACAGTACCTTGCATGTGTTGATCGGCTCCCGCAAATTTACCGAGGGTTGGAGCAGTTGGCGCGTGTCCACCATGGGGCTGCTGAATATGGGCAAGGGCGAAGGGTCGCAGATTATCCAGTTGTTCGGGCGCGGCGTGCGTCTGAAGGGCGAAGGCTATTCGCTCAAGCGCAGTACGCCCGGAGAACGGCCAAAGGGCGTGCACCTGGAGCGGTTGGAGACGCTGAATGTCTTTGGTGTGAATGCTGGCTATATGGGCACATTCAAGGATTATCTGCGGGACGAAGGGGTTACGCCGTCAGATGAAATAATTGAACTGGATTTTAAGACCCGCTGTAATGTGCCTAAGGGCAAGCTCAAGACGCTGACGCTGAAAGATGGGTATAAAGATAATCAGGCCAAGGGGTTTAACCGCACTCATTTTCCATGGCTCTATGAAGTGCCGGGTGAGTTTGCAGGCAAGATCAATGGGGTGCATATTGACCTGGATCTCTACCCTAAGCTTGGCGTGATTGCGACAGACATTCAGGATAATGCAGCAATGGGTGCTGACAATGGACAGCATAAGGATAAGATTGCATTCAAGACCATGGCGTTGTTTGATTTTGACAGGATTTATCTGGCGGTTCAGGCATTCAAGCAACGGGAAGGTTGGAATAACTTGCGGTTGGAACGTTCACGTTTGATTGATTTCTGTCTGCAGGGGAATGACTGGTACACGCTCTATATTCCGCAAGCTGATCTGGATATTGGCAGTATTGCTGACATCAGCAGACAGGAAGATATCCTGATCCGTTTGCTGCAAGACTACACAGATCGATTTTACAAGGCGTTGAAAACGGCGTATGAAGGCCAGTTTTATGATGTTGTGATTGTGAAAGAAGACGATTCAGCTTTGCTGAAGGGATATCATTTTGCAATCAAAGACACTGGAGATGGAGCAAGTTATAAGGAGAAAATTGAAAAGCTTCAGAAACTGGTGATGGAAAACAAGCTGGGGAAAGCCAATGATTGGGATGCTGGTCAGATGGTTGCCATTTGTTTTGACCCTCATTTATATCATCCATTATTTACAACGAAGGATAAGGCGCCGCTGAATAATGGTCTGCTGCCGCTGAAAATGCGTCCGCTGTCATTTGATGCCCCCAGTGAAGTACAATTTGTGCGCGATCTTGAAAAATTCTATTTGTCCGGGCCTGGAAAAGAAATTATTGGCAACCGTAGCATTTACCTTTTGCGTAATGCCGCTACCAAATCCAAGGGGCTGGGCTTTGCCCTGGCAGGTAATTTCTATCCCGATTTCTTGTTGTGGTTGGTGGACGATATGACCGGCAAGCAATGGTTGAGCTTTATTGATCCCAAAGGATTGCGTCAGATGGATTTGAGTGGCCCTAAGCTTGGCCTTTACAAAGAGATAAAGGTGATCGAGACAAATCTGGGTGACCCGCAGTTGACATTAAATGCCTTTATTGTGACACCGACACCGTTTAAGGATTTGATAAATGTTTCCGCTAAACAGGAAGACCTGGAAAATCATCATGTGCTGTTTATGCTTGATGGTGCGGACAGTTATTTGAAAAAAATGTTTGAACGGATTTTAGATGATTCTCAAGGATTACAGTGAACATAATCCCATTCTTCACATCGTGGCCGCTTCTCTCTTTTGAGGGAGGCGGTTTTTGTATTTCTTGGTTGGAGTTTTCAGGGTACATAAAAAGAGAGCTTTCTCTCCAAGTGTTACCCAAGTGTTACCCAGCATGAAAAACAAACAAAAAGGGGCTAAGCCATAACGGCCTAACCCCTTGATTTTACTGGTGCACCAGGAGGGATTCGGACCCCCGACCTACGGATTCGTAGTCCGTTGCTCTATCCAGCTGAGCTACTGGTGCGTACAATGCAGAAAAGATGTGTCTATATACCCTAATTCATTTGTTTCCTCAAGCCTGTTTCTTTCTGTCAATTATTTTTTATTCCCTCCCCTGTCTTACAAGGAGAAATGATCCATGATGGCCATGATTGCAGTTGTCTTTGTGTTCTGCTATGCGATGATAGCTCTTGAGCACCCTATTAGAATCAACAAGTCGGCCATCGCGCTCATTGCGGCTGGTCTGATGTGGACCCTCTATTCCTTCGCCAGCCCGTTGGGTGTTCATGCAGTAGTTGAACAGCTCACGGAAAAACTAGCGGAAACGGCGGCCATCGTCTTCTTTTTGATCAGCGCCATGACCATTGTTGAGGTGACCGATTCCCACGGCGGGTTCGAGGTCATCACCTCACGCATCAAGGCCACCAAGTTATCGACTCTGCTCTGGATTATTGGCTTTATCACGTTCTATCTTTCTTCCATCCTTGACAACATGACCACCACCATCGTCATGGTCGCGCTGATGAAGCGTCTGCTCAAGGAGCATAATCAGCGTCTCTTCTTTGCCGGAATTATCGTCATCGCTGCCAATGCCGGTGGCGCCTGGACCCCGATTGGCGATGTGACTACCACCATGCTCTGGATCGGAGGTCAAGTCACCACGACCAATATCATGAAGGCCACTTTCCTGGCCTCCACGGTCTCTATGGTGATTCCTCTGATTATGGCCTCTTTTATGCTGCAAGGAAAAGTTGTGGCTCCTGACAGGGCGGAACAGGGGGCTGTCAGCACTACCCGGTTCGAGAAAACCCTCATGTTTTTTATGGGGATGGGGGCTCTGATCTTTGTGCCGATATTCAAGGCGGTGACCCATCTGCCGCCCTATCTTGGTATCCTGCTTGCCCTTGGTGTGCTCTGGCTGGTGGGTGATATTCTGCACCGCCACAAATCTACGGAGGAGCAGGAACACTTCACTTTAAGTAAAGCGCTCAAGCGTATCGATATGGCCTCGGTGGTGTTCTTCATTGGTATCCTGCTGGCAGTGGCCACCCTCTCCGCTAATGGAATGCTCCCCGCCCTGGCCCAGTGGCTCGATGTCAAGGTGGGCAATCAGTCGGTTATTGTTGTGATTATTGGTCTGGTTTCCGCTGTTGTCGATAATATTCCTCTGGTCGCCGCTTCTATGGGGATGTATCCCCTGGCCCAGTTTTCATCGGACTCTTTCCTTTGGGAGTTCATGGCCTATTGTGCCGGGACAGGTGGTTCGATCCTGATTATTGGCTCGGCTGCCGGTGTGGCAGCCATGGGACTGGAGAAAATTGAGTTCTTCTGGTATGCCCGCCGCATTGGGCCGCTGGCCCTGGCCGGGTATTTCAGCGGGATCGCAATGTATATATTTCAATACAGGTTGATGCACTGAGTCTGGATGCTTGAGTTTCAAGCAAGAGACTTCAGCTTTTTTTCTTTTGCTCCTGTGATCAGACGGTGCTGGCTTCTTTTATCTTGCTGACCAGTTCGCCGATATCCACGGGCTTCATGAGATAATCAAACAGGCCGCGCCGCATGCCGATAATGCCGCTTTCCGTGGATCCATGTCCGGTCAGGATAATCACCTGGATGCGCGGGTCATGTTTTTTGATCAGGTCAAGGGTAGTGAGCCCGTCAATTCCCGGCATCATCAAGTCAAGCAGGACCACCTGAGGCCGCCAGTCAGAGGTGAGCACGGTCAGCGCCTCTTCGGCGCCGCTCACCGCCTTGGCTGCAAAACCCCGCAACTCCAGGCGTTCCGCCAAGGTGGAGCCGAATTCCGTTTCGTCGTCTACGATCAGGATTTTAATTGTGTCCATTGCCGTCGCTCCTTTCACTGTAAACCGGAAAAGTGATGATGAATGTGGTGCCGATACCAATCTCGCTGTTCACCTCGATCTTGCCGCCAAGCTTTTGGACAATACCATAGGTAATGGATAATCCCAAGCCGGTGCCTTTCTTCTCCTCATTTCCTTTGGTGGTAAAAAAAGGCTCGAAGATATTTTTCATGGTCTCTGTCGACATGCCCGGCCCGGTATCTGAAATGGCGATCATGACGGTTTTGTTGTCATCGCAACTTGAGGTGATATGGATCTCCCCCTCATTGTTGATGGCCTCCATGGCGTTGTTGGTTGTAACCATGGCATTGCTGATGGCGTCGATGGCATTGTTGATCACGTTGAGCAATACCTGTTGCAACTGGCCGTGATCGGCCCGGATGACCGGTAATTCCTTCTGAAGTTGCAAGAGGATATGGATGTTATGATAGGCGGCCTCTTTTTCAAGGAAGCTGATGACTTCCCTGATGATGTCGTTGAGATGGACCAGGGTCAGTGAGGTCTCCATGCGTCGGGCAAAGCCCAGTAAGCGGTGGGTGATGGTTCTGGCTCGCCCCACCGCATTTTGCAGGGAATCTAATTGATCAATAAACTTTTCCCGGTAGCGAAAATCACGATCCATTTCAAGCAGATCCTGCATCAATCCCGCTTTTTCCCCGATAATGGCCAGCGGGTTATTGATTTCATGGGCCACACCTGCCGCCAGACGGCCAATGGAGGCAAGCTTGTCGGTGTGCTCCGTTTCGCTGAGCATCGCCTCCCGCATCTCGTCGGCCTCCCTGAGCTTTCCGGCGATGAAGGCAGAGAGCCAGATAATGATGCAGCCCAACACCAGGGAACAACTGATCAGGGTAAGCATCAATCCTCTCTTGAAAGAATGCCAGTCCCCCCTTTTCGCATATCCTTGATGATCCAGGACAAGAAACCAGGGTGTGTGCGGGATGCGGCTGACCGCTCGGTAAAAACTGCCGTTACTTCCTTCTCCAGAGATGAGGATGTCGTTCTGCTTTGGCTTGTTGCCCAGCTTGAAATCCTCAAGCACGGTGCCGTGATAACGGGAAGAGCTTTGCAGCTTGTTGCTGTCATTGACCAGGAAGATGTCCTCCAGGGCCCCGGTGTTGACCGAAGCAAGAAAGTGATCCAGGGTTTCACTGTCAATACTTGCCCGGAGAACCCAGGAATCCTGCGAGGATGCCGACCCTTTTTTGCTGGCCGCGACAACAAAATGGGGAAAATTGCGGAATCCGGTAAAAACTTCACTGACGTATATCTTCCTGGTCAGGGCCTTATGAAACCAGATGCTGTCATTGTAATTCTTGCCGACCAGTTTGTAGGGGCCGGCATAGGTTATCTGGATGCCGTCCGAGCCAATGACGCCGATATCAACCAAGCCCTGATGTTCCTCCTTGAGCCGTCTGAAGATCTGGTCAAGTTGTTGTTGGTCGGTTAAATCCTCAAAGGTGTACGAGTCGAGCACGACCGTGATCGCCGCCTCCATCTTTTCAAGGTAGGCGTTGATGGTGGCCCTGGCGCTTTCCGCGCTCCAGCGGGCATTGGCGTAGGATTCGTTCTGCAGGAGCTGTCGGTATTGGACAAAATTGATTCCCGAGATGATGGCCATGGGGATCAGGGTGATGGCCAGCATGGCGATGAGCATGCTGTTGCGCATGCAACGGTACCGCTCTCTGGTGGAAAGGTTTTTATTGTGGAGTCCACAAAATAGCGGGCATAAGGAGCCAAAAGAGTTGTCTTTCATGGTGTGGTACTCCGATCGGGCCTTGTCCGGAGAATGGCCCCTGATTGTAGTTTTTTGACCATGGCCAAGGCAAGGGCTTCTTCGGCTGGCCCGATTATCCGGTCGATCACTTCAATCTTTTTCCAGATCAGATATTGGAAATGGGCGTCCTCAATACCGCCGCAGATTACCAGGGCTACTTCTTCCTTGATTGCCAGGCTGCACAGCTCGTCGCTGGACGGTCCCGGCAGCAGGATGGTTCGAGGCGCGCCTGAGATCTTTCCCCTGGTGATTCTGGCGATCAGCACCTCGGTGGTCAGGTCAAAGCGGGGGGCGATATCATTGTTCTGCAGGGTGATAAGGATCTTCATAGGAGGGTCAGGCCAGGCTGTATTCTTTCATCTTCCGCCACAGGGTGGTGCGTCCCCAGGCAAGCACTTTTGCCGCCTCACTTCGGTTGCCGCCGCTTTGCATAAGGGCGCCAAGGATGTTTTGTTTCTCGATGTCACTCCAGTTGGCGGCGTTGTCCGGGACTCCTTTATGGCTGTTGGCTGCTGGGTGCTGTGTGTTCGGGGCGGCGTCAGTTTGCCTGTCTATCGGGAGGGAAGGTTCGGTGCCGGGTCTTGAGAGAGGAGGACTTAACGGTTCATCCAGCACATAGGGCGGCAGGTGATCGAGCTCAATAACCTCACCTCTGCAGATATTGACGCCATATTCGATGATGTTGCGTAATTCCCGGACATTGCCGGGGTAGCGGTATTTGGTTAATCGTTGCAGGGCCTGGGGGGAGATCTTTTGGATATTTTTATTAAAATTTGCGGCAAACATCTGCAGAAAATGATCGATCAACAGTCGCACGTCTCCGTCTCGTTCCCTGAGCGGCGGCAGGTGTACCCGCAGGACGTTTAAACGAAAAAAAAGATCCTCTCGAAATCCTCCTTCTCCAACCAACTTTCTCAGATCACGATGGGTGCCGGTGATCAGCCGCACATCAACCTTGACCTTTTTCTGGCTGCCCAGCGGAAAAAACTCCCGATCATCAAGCACGGTAAGAAGTTTTACCTGGAGCGGCAAGGGGAGGTCGCCGATCTCAGTGAGAAAGATCGTGCCACCCTGGGCAAGTTGAAACATGCCGTGCTTGTCGGCATGGGCCCCGGTGAAGGCCCCCCGGACATGACCAAACAACTCTGATTCGAGCAGGCTCTCCGGCAGGGCGCCACAGTTCACCTTGATAAAAGGATATTTGCCTCGTTTGGAGGCGTGATGGATGGCCTCGGCCAGGATGTCCTTGCCGGTGCCGGTCTCGCCGGTGATCAATACGGAGGAATCGGTGTGGGCCAGGATTGGCAGGAGCTCAAAGACTTCCTGCATCTTGGGGCTATGTCCCAGGAGGCCCTTGGACGGGCCGATCTCTTTTTTCCCTGCACGGGTTTCCTGAATGGCGGTGATATCTTCCAGGGCGAGGACCATTGCTGCTTGCCCCGTTCTCGGAGACAAGATCGGGGTTGCGGTAAAGCGCACCGGGATTTTTTTGCGATTGAGGCCAAGGATGTCGCCCTCAGTGTTGCAGGCCATTCCTGTTTCTCCAGCCTGCCGGAGAAAGTGACTGTTTTGCTGGAAGTGAGTGCGAAGGATGAAATCATAATAGATGCCGCGAGCTTCTTCGCCGGAATAGCCGGTAAGGGCCTCGAGGAAGCGGTTCATTTCGATGATCTGGAAGTCCTGGTCGAGCAGGGCGATACCGTGTGGCACGCCATTCAGGATTTCCAGGAGCTCGGGGTATTGGTTCATGGCTTCACCTGTTCCGGTTGGAGCCGGGACGGTTGTATGGATCTTGGCGGCAATGTCTGGTCTGTGGTCTGTTTCGTGTTTCGTATTGTTTCTATCTGTTCCGTGTATCATGCTCTGTCTTGAGAAGTCAATTGTTTTTTTAGGTGGAGCTCTGAATGGGTAGATTCGTGGGGGTGGGATTGTTGCGGGGGTATATGAGTTTGCTGTCCCTGTCGCAAGTGTTGGGTAGTGGGTGGTGGAGATGGGGCGCTTTGTTTCTGGTTGTTTCAGCGGAGGTGCTGTGTGTTCTCTTTTGTTTCAAAATGTTTTGCTGTGTGATTCCGGCTCAGAGTTTTATTTTGGTAACATGCTGTATTTATATGAAATGTGTTTTTGGCACGATCCTTGTATTAGAAACAACAAACAGCACAACAGATCTGCTGGGGTGCAACAGGTTATCAGGAAAACTGCGGAGGTTGCCATGAAAAAATCACTTAACACTTTTCAGAAATGGATGACAGCGATCACCTTTGCCGAGGCCGGGGAGTGGGATATGGCCAAACAGATGTCCCCTGTCACTGTCCCGAGCAGAGAGATCAGTCAGCTTGAGCAAACCTTTATGGCTGCCGCCTTTGCCGAGGCAGGACTTTACGAAGATGCTGTCAGGATGGCTGAGGGTCTTAGTTATCAGGCCCCGGCAACTGATGATTTTCTCCAGTCGCTTGGTCTGGGAGGGGTTCGCGTGACGTATGGTGTGTTTGCTGTTGGTTCGGTGCGATAAGCGCAGCGTCCGGTAACTCTTCAAAAGGGACGGGAGAAATGGCCATCACGGCAACGGCGCTCATTGTCTCCGACGATACGGACTTTGCCCAAACAATGAAAGTCCTCCTTCAGCGCTGGGGCATGGTTGTGGAATTGGCAGCAGAAGCTGTGTATTTGCCCGCCGGCGGGGTGGATGTGGTTCTGCTTGATATCCGGAGGCAGGACAACAATGGGCTTGCTCTCCTGGCAACCATTCGTACCCGGATGGCTGACGCCGAGATCATTCTCGTGAACAGGCCGGACAATATCCAGTTGTCCATGGCCGGGATGCAGGCTGGGGCAGATGATGAGATCATCTCTCCTTTTGATACTGCCACCCTGAAAAATAAAATCTCTTCCGCTCTTCAATGCCGGAAAAAACGGCGTGGGAAGAGGTCGTTGCTGAAAAGATTTGAAGATGCCATGACCGCTATCACGTTTGCCCAGGCCGGAGAATTTGATACTGCCGTTGACTTGTTGAATGAGTCGGAGGAGAAGTCTTCCTCCCGTAAAGATCGAAAACAAACAGAGGCAGCACCTTGAGTTGACTGTCTTTAAACCGATGCTGAGGGATTAGGGGGGGAAACATGGATGATATCAAAATTCTGCTGGTAGATGATGAGGAAGACTTTATCAAGACATTGTCGGAGCGTCTCGATCTGCGGGACCTTGGCAGCGAAACGGCGCTCAGCGGCGAACAGGCATTGGGGTATGTTGGTGATAATGAGCCCGATGTCATGGTCCTTGATCTGAAGATGCCGGGCATTGACGGGATGGAGGTGCTCCGTCGGGTCAGAAAAACCTATCCCCATATCCAGGTTATCATCCAGACCGGGCACGGCAACGATCTTGATGAAGCAGAGGCCAGGCGGCTTGGAGTCTTTGATTATCTCAAGAAGCCGATTGAGATCGAGGTCCTGGTAGAAAGGATCAAGGCCGCCTATCAGGCAAAAAACAACTTGCTGGATAACTCGGCGGGTGCAGTCGCCTTTGCCGAGGCAGGCGAATACGAAACTGCCCAAAATTTATTGGGGAAATAAGTTGGAGGGCGTGACGAAATAAGAATAATTTTTTTGACCAGTTTGCAACAGCACCTGATGCCGTTTTGCCATCCTGATGACGGCATTTTTTTTATAACGGCTCTATTAACTCTTTCCGGGAAGGCCAGACAGCAATGCAGAAACAGGCAGTGGTCATGAACAGCCACTTTATTGTCAGTGGTGAACGGATGGAAATCCGCCCGCTGGTGGGTTCCGGTTTGGGTGAAGGCTATCCGCAGGAGGGCCGGTTTCCGACCCTGTTGGAGCTTGAACAGGAGTATGTGCAAAAGGTCCTGGCCCATGTTGCCGGCAACAAGTCACGGGCGGCCGAGGTGCTGGGTATAGACCGGGTTTCCCTGTGGCGAAAGCTGAAGAGGCTTGATGGTATTACGGCTGCCGGCCCCCGGTTCGGGAAATGTTCTGAACAATCATGAAGATGTATGTTGCCACCATTCCCGGCAGCGCCCTGAAGGTTCGTTCGCGTGAGTCCTATTATGCACGGCAGAAACGGATTTTTGTGGTGGTCGTTATCCTGGTGGCCATTGTTCCTCTGCTGTTCATCAGTTGGACGGTTTCCCGTTTTTATCAGGAATCATGGCTGGACAAGACCACAGTGGAGCTGACCAGCCTCGCCAATAACCGTCGGGAGATCATCGATCTCTTCCTCAACAGTCAGGAAAATACCCTGGCCGGATATGCGGAACTGTACGATTTTTCCTGGCTAAGCGACCCCTCCAATCTGGAGAAGCTGTTCAAGGCCATGAATCACCAGGGGGTTATTGTCGATCTGGGCCTTATTGCCAGGGATGGCAGTCACCAGAGTTATACCGGCCCCTTTGCCGAACACCTGAAGGACAAGAATTATGCGGAGACGCGCTGGTTTGCCGAAGTCATGCACAGTGGGCGGTACGTAAGTGATGTGTTCACCGGCTTTCGCGGGGTGCCGCATTTCATTGTGGCCGTGACCGATCCCACCCGTTCCTGGATCCTGCGGGCGACCATTAATTCCGAGTTGTTTAATGCCCTGTTGGCCAGCACCGTGGTGGGGCCGGGTGGCGATGCCTTTATCATCAATCGTCAGGGTGAGATGCAAACCCCAAGCCGCCTGGGGCTGGCATCGTTGCCTGCCGGGGAGAAAGCGCTCCTGCTCTCCAATGACCGCCTGACCATTCATAATACCCCAGGGTTTCTCTATGCCACCACCGGGATGAAAAATAACGACTGGATTCTGGTGCTGAAGACCGATATCGAGACCTCGCTGGCGGATTTTTACCGGGCCAGACAGCGTGACCAGATGATCATTGGCGGCGCGGGCCTGCTCATCATTGCGGTTGCTATTTTGCTGGTGTTTTCGATGATGAACAAGGTTGAAGGTGCCGACCACCAGCGCGTGCTGTTGTATGACCGAATCCGATACTCGGAAAAAATGGCCTTGATCGGCAGGATGGCGGCCAGTGTTGCCCATGAGATCAATAACCCCCTGCAGATCATTGGTGATCAGGCCGGCTGGCTTGATGAACTGTTGAGCGAGGAAGAACCGTCGCTCCTGAAAAATAGGGATGAATATCAACCCGCAATTCTCAAAATCAGGGCCCAGGTCAAACGGGCCAGCACGATCACCCACAGGCTGCTGGGGTTTTCCCGCAGCACCGATGGCGTGAAGTCGGCAACTGATATCAATGTCCTGGTGGAGGAGACGGTTTCGTTTCTGGAAAAAGAGGCGCAGAATCATCGGATTACCATTCGGCGCCGCCTGAATTTCACTCTGCCGCTCATCACTACCGACGGCACCCAACTGCAGCAGGTCTTTCTCAATATTCTCAATAATGGTGTTGATGCCATTGGTGCTGACGGTGAAATTACCATCAGCACCAGTGCGGCCGGAAAGCAGATCATTATTGAATTTGCCGACAATGGACCGGGACTTTCGGCAGATGCCTTGAACAAGGTCTTTGAACCGTTCTTTACCACCAAAAAAATGGGGTGTGGCACCGGAATTGGCCTGGCCATTTCCTATAATATCATGGAGCGCCTTGGTGGCGGCATTGAGGCACTAAACGGCTTGCAGGGTGGTTGCGTGTTTCGGGTCACCTTGCCGGCTCCACTTGGCAACGCATAAAGTACCATTCACCCATAAGGGACAAGGTGCAGAGGAAATAAAATGGCCGATTTTTCAGTGCTGGTGATCGATGATGAACAGGAGTTCGTCTCTACCCTGGTACGGCGTCTGCGTAAAAGGGGTTGGGAAAGTGAAGGGGTGTTGACCGGTGGCGAAGCCATACTCAAGATTGCGGCCGGTGACTTTGCGGTGGCGCTTCTGGATATGCGCCTTCCCGATATGGACGGCAGCCAGGTCCTGCGGGAAATAATGAAAATCAACCCGCAAACCCGGATTATTATCCTCACTGGTCATGCCTCGGCCAGTGAGGGAGAGGAGGGGATTCGCAACGGGGCCTTTGATTATCTGATCAAGCCGGTGGAATTTGAAACACTCCTGGAGAAACTTCAGGCGGCCAGAGAGCGAAGTCCATAAGGCTATGTGCAGCAGGCCGGGGAAAAATAATCCAGGAACATGACAAGGTGCCTTGCAACCAAGGGGGTGCGAGGGTTTTTATTATTCAACAAGGTGAAAGGAGTAAAAGGAATGAAATTTTTTAAAGAATTAAACCAGTTCATGCTGATGGGCGCCAGGGCTCATGCCCAGTGGGAACTTGATTGCTCGAACACCATCCTCCATGATCGCAAACGGCTGGCGATTTTGTGCCTGCTTATTGTCCCCATCCTCGTCGGCGGCGTGGCCTTTGCCGATGAGGTCGTTGGTCAGTTGCCCGGGATGCTTGGCGGCAAGACGGCCTATGCCCCGGCCTTTTACACCCCGACCATCTTCTTCGCTTCCATCGGAGTGGGTATCGTTGCCGGCCTGATCACCGGCTGTATTGGCGCAGGTGGCGGTTTTATTATTGCTCCCGCCCTGATGAGCGCCGGGGTGAAAGGTATCCTCGCCGTCGGCACCGACCTGTTTCATATCTTTGCCAAGGCAATCATGGGCAGCGTACTTCATCGCAAGCTGGGCAATATCTCTGTCGGTCTGGCTATGGTTTTCCTGATCGGTTCCATCGGCGGCGCCACCCTGGGCGGCTGGGTCAACCGAACCTTGTATGAGATGAACCCGGTGCTGAGCGATGCCTTCATTACCACCATCTATGTCCTGATGCTGGGTTTCCTCTGCTCTTACGCGTTGATGGATTTTTTTCGTTCCCGCAAACCCGCTCCGGCGCAGAAGAGTTCTGATGTTGCGGCCGGTACTGCCGGAATGACCAATCTGGCGAGAAAGCTTCAGTCTGTCAACCTGCCCCCCATGATCACCTTTGATGAGGGGATTACCCCCGGCGGCCGGAAGATATCCTGGCTGTTCCTGGTGATCAGCGGCTTTGTGGTTGGTATGGCAGCAGCCATCATGGGCGTGGGTGGCGGCTTCCTGACCTTCCCAATCTTCGTTTATACCCTTGGCGTTTCCTCCGCTACCACTGTCGGTACCGACATTTTTCAGATCATTTTCACCGCCGGATACGCCGGGCTTGGCCAGTATGCCGTTTATGGTTTTATTTTCTACACCCTGGCCATGGGCATGCTGCTCGGCTCGCTTGTCGGCATCCAGATCGGTTCCCTGATCACCAAGGTCGTCAGCGGCTCTACCATTTGCGGACTGTATGCCGTCGCCACCTCGGCCGGTTTTGTCAACCGTGCTTTTGCCCTGCCTTCTAAGCTTGCCAGTATGGATGTTATCTCCATGTCGGCTGCAACCGGCAAAATGCTGGAAACGGTGGGCACCTACATTTTCTTTGTGGTGCTTGGTTCCTTTGCCGTCTGGGTCTTCTATATCTTTTTCACCAATATCAGCGTCCTCAAGGGAGAGGATCACCTTTACGTCGCCAAGGAGGTAAAAGTATGATTGCCAATAAAAAAGAGTTCAACGGTGGTCTGGCGCTCCATATTGCTTTTTGGGTCATTTTTGCCCTGCTGCTCTCACCGCTTTATCCTGGGCAGGGCAAGAAGGTAAATATGCTCGACTATATGGACAGTATGTACAATTCCATATCCAAAAAGTCGGCCTATTATGTTCCTGCTACCCAGAAAAAGATCGAGGTCTTCAAGGGAAACAACATCTCCCTGAACATTAAAGCTAATGCCAACCTTTCAATGGAAAGAATGACTTCTTTGATGCAGCATGCCGGCATGAAGGTCGAGGCCGGCGATAAAGAGATCAGGCTCAGCGGGGATCTTGGTGGGATGTTGAGTGCCATTCTCGCTGATGCTGACTCCATGTTTGCCAATGACGGCAAGACTGTCAGCGCCAAATACGGGTTCGGCGAAAAACAGGTGATGTATGATTGGTATAATATCCTGAAGTCCATGGAGAAAAGCCTGGCCAAACAGGAGAAATTCGCCGAGTCAAAAGTGCTCTATCAGGTGCGGACTAAGACCGTTGAGCCATCCTATAATTATTACGGGATTGAGGCGCAGAGTATTCAGGACAAGGCGGTATTGGTCATCTTGTCCCTGGTGGGATATGTGATCTATACCATGTGGTTTGGGTTTTCTATCCTCTTTATGTTTGAAGGCTGGGGGCTCAAGCTTGAGCATTAAGGGTATATTTATTGGCTGCTTGTTCCGGGTGCTATGCTGCCCGGAACAAGCAGCTTTTTTATCAGGTTGATTGTTCATTACCCTTGGTGATTTTTTTGATATATTGAAAAAAAACCTCGCCTTTCGTTGAGGATGTATTCAGCCTGACCTGGCAAACCCGCCCAGCATGCAAGACCATTCCATGACCTCTCTTTTTGATCGCCTCACCTCTCTGTTCCGGAGCAAACCCAGGCTGAAGCCGGCGGAGTTACAGGCCGCTTTTCGCAGTCATTACAAAGAATTTCGTTCTCTGCTTACCGCGAATAATAACGCCCTGGAATTAATGGCGGAGATGGAGCAAGTCCTGAGCGCCGGTCATTCCTTTGGGATGGCTTTTATTCGGGGTAACTGTACCGCTCTCACTGTGAATATCTATAAGATGATTCAGCATCTGAACAGGCTGGCCGACGGCAGATATGCAGAGCTGGACCAACCCTTCAGGGATGTTACCAGGCGGCTTGAGCAGGTTATTGCCAGCCGGCCTGTGATCACGGAGGGGGTGATGATCCTGTCCATGGCTGAGGTGGATAGCAGCATGGTGGATCAGGTGGGTGAAAAAATGGCCAATCTGGGTGAGGTCAGAAACCGGGTGGGCTTAAGAACCCCGGATGGTTTTGTGATGACTGCTGCCGCTGGACGGCATTTTACCCAGGCCAATGATCTGCAGGTTGAGATCAATCGCCGTTTAAAGGGCCTTGATCTTGATAATCTGGAGGAGCTTTACACCGTCAGCGCCGGTATTCAATCTCTGATTGCGAACGCGCCGCTGCCAAAAGAGCTGGAGCAGGAGATCCTGGCCCACCATCAGCAACTTGTTATTGACAAGGATCCCGAGCTATTGGTCGCCCTTCGTTCAAGCGCCATTGGTGAGGATCGTAGCAATGTCTCTTTTGCCGGCCAGTACCGGACCCAGCTCAATGTCAGCAGCGAATTTGTCGGCCAGGCCTATAAAGAGATCGTGGCCGGAAAGTATAAAAGTCAGGCCATTGTTTACCGGCAGCAGCGGGGCTTTCGGCATCAGGACGTACACATGTGTGTCGGCTGTCTGCGCATGGTGGATGCGGCCATAAGCGGAGTTCTTTATTCCCGGGCCCCGGATGATCCGCGCAGCAGGTTTGTCATGATCCAGGCGGCGCCTGGCCTTGCCGGCAATGTGGTGGATGGCAGCGCTGCAACCGAACAGTTCAGGGTCAGCCGGACAGCGCCTTATGATATCCTGGGTAGGCAATCTGGGGCGGGGCAGGTAGGAGGCGGGGTTGGTTCATTGTTGACACTGACCGCAGTCCAGGCAGCGGAACTGGCCGAGGTTGGTGTGCGTCTGGAAGAACATTTCGGCACTCCGCAGGATATTGAGTGGTCAATTGATCAGGCGGGGCTTTTGTATATCTTGCAAAGTCGTCCCCTGGGGCGGCCTGCTGCTGAGGAATCGTCGTGGCCACGCCAACACGATTCGAAGGAAGATGATCTGCCGCCCCCACTTCTGGCCGGCGGGGTCTGCGCCAGCCGTGGTGTCGGTTGTGGCCCTGTCTTTACGGTCCGGTCCAGTCTCGATCTGTTGCGATTTCCCAAAGGAGCAGTCCTGGTTGTTGAGACCCCTTATCCAGACTGGGCCAGCTTGCTGGACCGGGCGTCGGCGGTGATCAGCGAAACCGGCCAGATGGCTGCTCACCTTGCCACCGTGGCCCGTGAATTTGGCATTCCGGCCATTTTCGGGATGAAGCAGGCCTTGGCGGCCCTAGACAATCACAGCCTGATTACGGTGGATGCCACTGCGGCTAAGGTGTATGAGGGGCGGGTTGAACCCCTGCTGGCCCTGGCTCCACCGAGACCGAATCTCATGGTTGGTAGTCCGGTTTATAAAATACTGGTGGCGGCCATGGAGTATATTACGCCACTCAATTTGACCGACCCCGCTTCGCCTTTTTTTAGGCCCGAGTCCTGCCTGACCCTGCATGATCTTACCCGTTATTGTCATGAAAAGGCGGTGGTCGAGATGTTCAAGTTTGGTGAACGCTATGGCTTTAATGATAAGGCAGCCAAACAACTGGTGGTGGACGCCCCTTCCCAGTGGTGGGTGATTGATCTCGACGATGGTTTTAGCCCGGATTTTGACCCGGCGAGCCGTTATGTCGATCTCGGCCATATTGTTTCCGTGCCGATGCTGGCCATCTGGCAGGGGATGACTGCCTTTCCCTGGGCTGGTCCGCCGCCTGTCAGTTTGCGCGGGTTTGGTTCCATTATCTTTCAGTCCACCAGAAACCCCGGTCTTGATCCGGGGGTGCGCTCGGCCATGGCCGCAAAAAACTACTTTCTCATCTCCAGAAATTTCTGCAACCTGAGTGTCCGGCTTGGCTATCATTTCGCCCTGGTGGAGGCAAATCTGGGGGAGTTTCTCACCGAAAATTATGTCAACTTCCAGTTCAAGGGGGGAGCGGCCGATGAAAATCGTCGTCTGCTGCGCATTGGGTTGATTGCTGATATCCTGAACGAATTTGGTTTCCGGGTGGAGCAGAAGGCAGACGCCATGACGGCCAGGATTGAAAAAAAACCTGGTTCTTTCTTGCTGGAACGTCTGAAAATCCTCGGCTATCTGATTATTCACACCCGTCAGATCGACATGGTCATGGGGGATGAGGGGATGGTTGCCCAGTATCGACAGAAAATAATGACTGATTTACAAACTTTCTTAGAAAAACCGGAGACGGCGGAGATGGAGGAATGAGATGAACATGGGATTAAATATTCTGCTCATTGATGATGAATTCGATTTCGTGGAAACGACCTGCAAGCGGTTGATCCGCCGGGGGTATTCCGCCAGAACGGCCCTCACCTGTGCTGCAGGGTTGACAATTATCGAGTCAGGTTGGCCCGATATTGTGGTGCTGGATGTCATGCTTCCCGACCGGGATGGTATGGACTTTCTGCGGGAGATCAAGGGGAAATGGCCGTCCCTGCCTGTTATTCTGCTGACCGGCCATGCCTCGATGCAGGCGGGCCTGTACGGTCTGGACTGTGGTGCCAGTGATTATTGTTTGAAGCCCATTGACCTGGAAACCCTGGTAGAAAAGATGGCCATTGCCCATCGGGAGAGTTGTCAGCTGGGGGCCTGAAACAAACAAGTTCACCATTGAGGAAGTCTTTGAGGATACGCGTTGTTGCAAATGAGGTGGAGCCGGAGGTGTTTTGGTTGCGTCTTTACCCAACCATGCTTACCATCAAGATCAGTTCTGTTATGATTGTCCGGCGTTGATTGAAAGCGTCTTCTTTGCTGATGTGGTGATGTGTTCGCCTGTGGATCTCCTTCATGAATGACTCAATCCTGCAGTTTATTATCCTGGCCCCGCCTCTGTTTCTGGCCCTGACCGTCCATGAATTTGCCCATGGCTATGTGGCATTCCGGCTGGGAGACCCAACGGCACAGAGAGAGGGGCGCCTGACCCTGAACCCGCTCAAGCATCTGGATCCATTGGGAACGATTGCTTTTTTCATCTTCCATCTTGGCTGGGCCAAACCGGTGCCGGTTAATCCGGCCTATTTTAAAGATCCGCAAAAGGATATGCTTTGGGTGGCCCTGGCCGGTCCGATTACCAATCTCGCACTGGCCGTAATCAGTGCCTTGATGGTTAAAGCAGTTGTGTTGCTGGCCCAGACCATCCCTTACTCTGCCATGGGAGAAGCAATTCTGGTTCCCCTGAGCAGCACCTTGATTGCCAGTGTCTGGATCAATCTGGTGCTTGGCATCTTTAACTTTCTGCCCATTCCCCCGCTCGATGGCAGCCGGATTCTTGCAGGAGTTTTACCCCCTGATCTTGCCCGTTCCTACGCGTCCATCGAACGGTATGGCTTTATCCTTCTCATCCTTCTGGCCGCCACTGGTGTCCTGTCTAAGCTGATTCTGCCTTTAATCAACTTTGCCAACAGCCTGCTGCTTTCTTGAGAGCACTTTGGAAAAGAGCTCGCTTGGTTATCGTTTTGCCTTTTCCACTGCCTGTTTGACCGAGACAGGATAGGGGGTATATTTTAGCAGGGATTGGGGTAGATGGTTGCGGGCATTTCTGGCAGCGTCAAGCGTTGGATATTCCCCGTAAAAGAGGATGAATGTTGCGGGAGATGTTGTTTTTTTGAGTACGATAAATTTTTCTAATCCTTGCCGGCCTTCTTCGTGGAGGATCTCTTTGAATTTTTCCCCGGCCTGATCCGTAGCAAGAACCATGATTTGCAGGGTGAATTGGTCATTTTTTTCTCCGGCCAGCCATTTGTTGCCTGCGGTTAGACTTTTTCGAGGAAGCTGTTGGCTGATATTGGTTTTCAGCTCTTTCTTTCCTTTTAATAACAGCTCGTTGTTTTTTGTTACAGGCTCGGGGGTTAAATGCGGGATGGTAATTTTTTTAGGGATTTTTTTATCAGATAATAGCTGAATCTCTGAAGATTTTTTTTCAACCAGCGGCGCAATTTCTACAGAGACCGGCTTGGCGACTGGCTCTGCGGCTGCCACCGGAGCTGGTTGGGCGGGCTTGGCGACTGGCTCTACGGCTGCCACCGGAGCTGGTTGGGCGGGCTTGGCGGCTGGCTCTGCGGCTGCCACCGGAGCTGGTGGGACCGGCTTGGCGACTGGCTCTATCGCTGCGACCGGAGCTGGTGGGACCGGCTTGGCGGCTGGCTCTGCTGCTACTACCGGAGCTGGTGGGACCGGCTTGGCGACTGGCTCTATCGCTGCCACCGGAGCTGGCGGGACAGGTTTTTGGGCTACCTCTTTTTTGTTTGGTGCGGTCTGTTGCGGTTGGGGATGCGCTGTAATCTGCGTCTTCTCGGGTCTGGAAGGCAATACCTGTTTTTTTCCTTCTCTACTGACAGATAAAAACAGAAGAATGGCCAGGAGAATAATTCCAACCCCAATAGCTACTTTTTTCTGCATGAACGGAAATGGCAGATGATGCGCAGGAGGCTTCCCGGCAATAAGATCGTCTGAGTTCCTGACATGCTCGAGCAATACCATGAAAGAAGGGTCATCGGCAGTGTTGTCGGCAGTATAAGATGATGAACGCAGGGACTCTTCTGCCAGCCTATTGATTTTCCTGAAATTGCCATGGGATACGGCGAGGATTTTTGCGGCTACTTCCCGGCTGAAGATATCTTTTTTTTCAAAGCCTGGACGTTGCTGCATGTAAAAATTCAGATATTGAAACGTGTCCTCTTCTGTTAATGGTGGCAGTACGAGATGGAGCTCTTGCGCGCTCTTGAACGTGCATAAGGCGAGTTGTTCAATATGTGTATGAAATTCCATTCTGCCAAACAGGATAATCTGGAGTAACACCCCATCTTCGTTGACCAGATCAATCATCTTGCGAATACGTTCCAGCGTTGCCAAATACAGTTTTTCTGCCTCATCAAACAGGATCAGAAGACGCATTCCTCGTTCCCGCAGGGTTCGAGCGATTTCCATCAGGAGATGCCCGCTCCCCATCGCGTTGTCCTTTATTGAAGAGTCGAGATTAAGCTTCAGGGTTATGACCTGGAGCACATAATCAAAAGATTCAACGGAGTAGGGAAAAGAAATCACCAGGTATGGTGCAGAGATCTCTTTTTCCAGGATTTTGCAGAGCATGGTCTTCCCATGTCCCTCTTCGCCGATACAGGTGATCAGTCTGGCAGAGTCTGCCACCGCATTCCGCAATGCTTCAAGAGTAGATCTTCGACCGTTATCAGGAAAAAATAACCCATGTTCAAAAGGGGATTGGTGGGCGTGCTGTTGTTCCTCTTGCATCTGTCCTGTTTCCATTATGTGGTATCATTTCGTGCCCTACTCATCCACTGGATAAAAAGGGAAAATCGTTGTCATAAAATAATGTTGTTATCTGGATGGTAAAACGGCACTCGGATCTGGTTGCTCTTTACACCCCAGGGGGTGATTCTTTTTTGGTGTCCATCGTGGAGCGAGTGACACTGAAAAACCATCCATGGTCGTCGTAACGAAATAGTCAGAAAAAACAGAGGTTTTTGCGTAACGACTCTTAACATGCCAAGGTAGATATACCATAACGAACATCCTGTGCATACTGATTTCCCCGCTACCTTCCCTGTTGTCAAAAGAAGCGTCAGGGCTGATGATAGCTGCTTTTTGTTACGACGCTTGGGGAATCTGGTATAATCTGGTGGTGATCAATGAGTATAAGCCTTGCGGGCACCTTGCCGGTTTTCTTCTTTATTTCTTAAAATGTAAACAGAACCGCATCTCTGTTCAAGAAAAAAAGTATCATGCTGATTCCGTTCTCTATAAGTGTTGTTTTTTTGCTGGCTGGTTTTGTCCAGGGCATGACCGGATTTGGCTCGGCCCTTGTGGCTATGCCATTATTGAGTCTTTGTGTTGACGTCAAAAGCGCTGTCCCTCTCTGTACCCTGAACAGCGTGGTGATTACCACCTTTCTGGCCTTGAGGCTTAAAAAACACCTGGATTGGCGGAAGATTCTTCCCTTGTGTCTTGCCGCTATTCCGGGGATATTCGTGGGGATTACCTTGCTGAAAAAGGTTGATTCGGCGAGTCTCAGTATCGGGCTTGGCGTTCTTCTTATCGCCTATTCCTGTTATAGTCTTCTGATAAAGACCAGGCCGAGGACGATGCATCCTGCCTGGTCATATATGGCTGGATTTTTGTCAGGGGCCATTGGCGCTGCCTTCAGTGCTGGCGGGCCACCTACAATCATTTATGCGACACAGAGTGACTGGAATAAGGATGAGATTAAGGCCACCCTCAGTGGGTTTTTTCTCTTTAATTCGTATTTTAATGCCATAGCCCATGCTGTAAGCGGCATGACTACCGTGTCTGTTCTGTCTTCGTTTCTCTATGCTGCCCCTTGTGTCTTGCTGGGAACGGTGCTGGGGTCTCTTTGTTATGGACGTATGGAAAAGGCGGTTTATCTGAAGGTGATATTTACCTTTCTGATCCTGATGGGTACAATGATGATTGTCAGTGCATGGTAAGTTACATGATATGGCTCCTTGTTATTTCAGGTGGGTAATGGTAGATGGGGCCGTTGAAGAAATGGTGTTTTTGGCCAGCACTACGGCATTACTGTTGGGCTGGATATATGCCAAAGCGACTGGGGGTGGTGATGGATTGCGACCTGCAGGATCGGTCAGGGGAAATTCCGCGCCTGTATTATGCCAAGGGACAAGAGGGTTATGACATTGCACAGCGTGGCGCACGGTGCGATCCGCTACTCAAACATATTATCTCATGGCTGTTTTACAAGATATGCAGTTATCTGGCGGAGATTGAATACGACGGAGAAAGTGGCACCTTTCGTGTTATGTTCGCAAGGTGGTGGTGAATTTTCTTTGTATGGGCGAGCAATTGCGTTTCTTTGGTGGACTGGTGCCGTGGATGGGTTTCCCCCTTTCAGCATAACTATGGAACATGCCAGGTATTGTCAAAAATGACCCAATCAAGTGTGAAAAGAATCGCTATTCTCCAATCCAACTACATCCCCTGGAAAGGGTACTTCGACATGATTGCCGCCGTGGATGAGTTCATACTCTATGACGACATGCAGTATACGCGACGTGACTGGCGTAATCGCAACCAGATCAAGACGCCGCAGGGGGTGCAGTGGCTGACGGCTCCGGTGCAAGTGAAGGGGAAATATCATCAGAAGATTAAAGATACTGAGATTGACGGCTCAAACTGGGCAACAGCGCATTGGAAAGCATTGGTGCAGAACTATCGCCGCGCGCCACATTTTGACGAAATCGCAATATGGCTCGAGCCGATGTACCTCGCTGAGCCTTATACGCAACTCACCCGGTTAAATCGCCGTTTCATCGAAGCTGTCTGCAATTATCTGGGCATCAGGACGGTCATCAGTAATTCTTGGGATTATGCCCTGCTTGATGGCAAGACGGAACGCCTGGCCGATCTTTGTGAGCAGGCAGGAGGTACGGAATACATCTCAGGCCCTGCGGCCAAGGGTTACATCGAAGAGAGCGTATTTACTGAATATGGCATCAAACTGACCTGGTTTGACTACGCTGGATACCCCGAATATCCCCAACTCTGGGGTGAGTTCACCCATGGGGTCACCATTCTCGATTTGCTGTTCAACTGCGGCAAAGACGCGCCCCGCTATATGAGGTATGTCCGCTCATGAGGCTTTCTATTGTTGCAACACTCTACCAATCTGCGCCCGACATTACCGAGTTTCATCAACGGGCCAGTGCTGCTGCCAAGCAACTTGTGGGTGAAGATTACGAAATCGTTCTGGTGAACGACGGATCGCCCGACAACAGTCTCGATCTTGCCGTGCAGCTCACCGAGAGTGACAGTCATGTTGTTGTTGTCGATCTCTCCCGTAACTTTGGCCATCATAAGGCCATGATGACCGGTCTTGCCCATACCAAAGGAGAGCGGGTCTTCCTGATCGATAGCGATCTGGAAGAAGAACCGGAATGGTTGATTCCCTTTGCCGGTCAAATGACAGATGAAAGATGTGATGTAGTGTTTGGTGTGCAGGCACAACGGAAAGGCAGTGTTATTGAGCGCTGGAGCGGTCAATGGTTTTACCGCTTTTTCAGGGCGTTAACAGGTATTGCTCTTCCTGAAAGCCTTGTAACCGCACGTTTGATGACCCGTCGTTACGTCGATGCCTTATTGCGCCATGAAGAGCGAGAAGTCTTCCTGGCTGGCCTCTTTCATATCACGGGGTTTGCTCAACATCCTCAAACAGTAAAGAAGCATAGTACCAGTGCAACCACTTATACCTTCCACAAAAAAATGTCTTTGCTGGTTAATTCAGTAACTGCTTTTAGCAATGCCCCACTGATCGGCATCTTCTATATCGGGGTATTGATCTCTCTCATTGCGATTTTCTATATCGCTTACCTGGCCATTCACTGGATGTTCCTCGCCAAGCCATTAAGCGGCTGGACCTCAGTCATGGCGTCGATCTGGCTTCTTGGCGGGATGGTCATCTCTTTTATAGGCGTGGTTGGCATTTATCTCTCAAAAATATTCTCAGAGACCAAACGACGCCCCTACACCATCGTAAGGCAGATTTATGCAAAACACCAAAACTGACCTGTTGATCGAGGTTGCCGAATACTACACATCTAAACTTGCCCAGCATGGAGAAACACCTCGCGGTGTTGATTGGAATGGTGAACAAAGTCAAATGCTGCGCTTTGAACAACTAAGCAAAATTGTTGATACCTCAACTCAATTTTCAATAAATGATCTGGGGTGTGGCTATGGTGCGCTCTACGACTTTCTTGCCCATAAATATGAGTCGTTTTCGTATTCGGGTTTGGATGTGGCCGAAGATATGATTCGAGCTGCCGAGCAACGCAATCAAGATACAAGCAACGCTCGCTTTGTACTCACCAGCGAGCCTCAACAGGTTGCCGATTATGGCGTCGCCAGCGGTATCTTTAATGTTCGTTTAGGCAGATCAGATGATGAATGGTGGTCTTATCTCGAAGCTACCCTTGACGTACTCGACCGTACCAGTCGTTTCGGCTTTGCCTTTAATTGCCTGACTTCCTATTCCGATGCGGATAAGATGCGCGATTACCTTTATTACGCAGATCCCTGTGCGTTGTTTGATCTCTGTAAACGTCGTTATTCGCCTAACGTGGCCCTGCTCCATGATTACGGGCTTTATGAATTCACGATTCTGGTAAGAAAACAGCCATGAAAAAACCTTTAGTTATCTTCGGTTCTGGTGATATCGCCCAACTTGCCCATTTCTATTTCAGCACGGACTCGTCATACGAAGTTGTCGCCTTCACCGTTGACTCTGCCTATCTGAAGGACACAACTTTCTGCGGCCTTCCGGTCATTGCCTTTGAGGAAGTCTCCAGGCAATACGCGCCCGACTGCTGTGATTTCTTTATTGCTATCGGCTACTCCAAGCTCAATGCAGTGCGGAAGGAAAAATATCTGGCGGTCAAAGCAAGAGGGTACCGCTTAGCCAGTTTTATCAGTTCCCACGCCACCGTTTTGAATGATGGCTGTATTGGTGAAAATTGTTTCATTCTTGAAGATAGCATTATCCAACCATTCGTGACCGTTGGTAACAACATCATGCTTTGGAGTGGAAGTCATATCGGCCACCACTCTACTATCAAGGATCATTGCTTCATTGCGCCCCATGTGGCCATTTCAGGAGGCGTGGAGATTGGCGAGCAATGCTTTGTCGGTGTGAATGCAACGTTACGTAATCATATCAAGATCGGCGAAAAATGTCTGATTGGCGCTGGTGCCTTGCTGCTTGCCGATGCGGAGCCTGAAGGGGTTTACATCGGTACTGCAACAGTGCGTTCAAAAGTGCCAAGTTCGAAGTTGAGAAGGATATGAACACTAATCCTGAGCACAAATACCACATAAAGTATGTCGAATCTTATGATGGAATAAACTGGCAAAGAGATGGGCTTGTTGTCATTGTTTTTGCAAATGATCAAGAATTCGTAATCTCCCGCTCGTTGGTGATTCATGATAGGGATCGATGGAGGATGTGGTACTCCTTTCTTGGCCAATTTTGTCGTATTGGATATGCAGAATCAGAGAATGGTCGCCAGTGGAAACGACTTGATAGTCAAGGGGGTACCGACTTTCTAACAAATGGGGATTCGAAAATGATCGAATCCCCATTTGTTTTTGACCATAAAGGTAAACGGTACATGCTGTATAATGATAACGGTTATGGCAAAACCGGCTTCAGCTTAGCAGTATTGGAGCAAGGATAATGTCACGTCTTTTCGATTATCTTTATATCCTCGCAACAATAGGTTTTACCGTTTACGGGCAACTGATTATTAAGTGGCGTATCACAAAATTGGGTCCGCTTCCAATAGACTTCCATGAGAAACTTAAATTTTTGATCGCACTTCTTCTTGATCCAGCAATCTTTTCCGGCTTCGTTGCTGCATTCATAGCTTCGCTTGCATGGATGGCTGCCATGACCAAGTTTGATCTGAGTCATGCTTACCCATTCATGAGTTTGAATTTTGTAGTGGTGTTGCTGTTAAGTGGGTGGATTTTGAGTGAACCCGTGACGCTTCAAAAAACATTAGGCATCGCATTGATTGTGCTTGGAACGGTGGTGGCCGTTCGTGGTTAATTCCGGGTCAGTGTGTCGGTTACTGCTATCACATTCCTGTCTGATACGGGCTTCGTTTATTGCGGCGGTATCGTTCTTGTTTTTTTTTGTTTGCTCAATATGGGAGACGAATGACGACGTTTTTGAATTGGCATTGACCGTTTTGGCGTTTCTCTGCCCGTGGGCGGCTCAAGATTACTGGTCGTTCGTAAGCCGATGATGATACAGAAGGACACATAGGACAATGAATGTAAACAGTATCCCATTCAACAAACCCTACATGACGGGGCGTGAACTCTTGTATATTGCACAGGCGCATACGAACGGGCACCTTGCCGGCGACGGCATGTTTACAAAAAAATGTCATGCCTGGCTGGAGGCGCGCACCGGTACATACAAGGCATTGCTCACTCATTCATGCACGGCGGCACTTGAGATGGCAGCAATCCTCGCGGACATTCAACCGGGCGACGAGGTGATCATGCCGTCCTATACCTTTGTCTCAACAGCCAATGCTTTTGTGCTGCGCGGTGGTGTGCCGGTCTTTGTGGATATTCGCCTGGATACATTCAATATTGATGAGACGAAGATCGAGGCGGCCATTACGTCGCGCACCAAGGCGATCATCCCTGTGCATTATGCGGGGGTGGCCTGTGAGATGGACATCATCATGAATATTGCGCAGCGTCATAACCTGTTGGTCATTGAAGACGCCGCACAGGGGATTATGTCCACGTACAAGGGCAAGCCGCTCGGCTCCATAGGCCACCTGGGTGCGTACTCTTTTCATGAGACGAAGAACATTATTTCTGGTGAGGGGGGGGCTCTTCTGATCAATGATGAACGCTTTGCAGAGCGTGCCGAAATCATTCGCGCAAAGGGTACCAATCGTGGCCAGTTTTTTCGTGGTCAGGTCGATAAGTATACTTGGGTAGATATCGGATCCTCGTATTTACCAGGAGAGGTGATCGCTGCCTTTCTGTGGGCGCAGATGGAAGAGGCCCAGAGCATTACGCAGAAGCGCATGGGCCTTTGGCAGCAATACCATGAAACTTTGGCGCCACTTGAAGAGGCTGGCAAGTTGCGACAACCCATCATTCCTGAATACTGTCAGCACAATGCACATATGTATTACATTATGTTGCTTAACCTTAAAACTCGTACGCAAGTTATTGCGCAGATGAAAGGTGCTGGCATAAATACTGTATTTCACTATGTGCCGCTCCACGATGCGCCATATGGAAAAAGACACGGACGTGCTCATGGCGATCTTCCGGTCACCCATATGGCTTCGGATTGTTTATTACGATTGCCATTGTGGCTGGGCGTCGAATCGCATCAACAGAAAATAGTGGATAAATTGTCAACCTGTTTTTAAAAAATACTCTAAGAATCAACGTGAATCATGCAAAACAAGTTTATCTTTCTCGATAAACGGTTTGATGTTGAGCCGTCATATATTCGACTCTTTATAATAATTTTTATTACTGCTGTGCTTGCAAAAGGGTCTGTTGTTTTTCGTGGCCATGCAATTGATGACTATGGCTTCATGACCGGTGTAAGCGCCAAAGGTTTTGAAGTGATTCTCAGCCAAGGTCGGTACATCTCGGCGGCAATCATATGGCTCGTTGATTCAATAGGTGTCAATATTATTGATATGTATTTTTCACTTGGGCTAGTGACATTATTTTTACTGACAGCTTTTGTAGTATCTATCTTGCGGTTTGTTGGATTAGATAAGTCACCAGCAGCAGGTATAGTAGGGGCCATAATTATAGCCCATCCGTATTTAACTGAAACGCTTACTTTTCGAATGGCGCTGCCCTCCTATTGCGTTGCTCTTATCTTTTCCATCATGGCATTGGAAATGGTAATTAAGAGTCCTGCAACTTGGGGCAATCGGGCATTGGCGCTATTGGCAACTCTTGCCATGCTCTTTACCTATCAAGTTTTTATAAATTATTTTGCGATTGCAATTATTTTTGCCTTTATCTACGGGCAAGTTTTGCATGTTCAGTCATTAGCTGCCAATAATGTTTATCGAGAGCGAGCAATAACATTAACAATTATCAGCACTATTTCCATTATTGCTTTTATGTCACTTATTTGGCTAACCAAAGCTCTGGGCCTAACCAAAGGGACAGGCAGAGCTGACCTTATAACCTTTGGCGAGATACCTCATCGGATAGAGCAGATCTCGTCTTCCTTGATGAGTATTTATTGGTCGGCTGAACATGTTTTTTCAGGATGGTTGAAAATACTGGTTGCACTAATGCTTGCAATATCATTGATAATAATTTTTTGGTATTTGCTAACTGGAAAGGACAAAAGAAATTCTATTAGTAATGTATCTCTTATTTTTTTTGCGTTTTTACTGCTTATCCCTGTTTCGATAGGAGTTATCCTGCCCTTTCAGAATTGGTGGCCGGTCCCTCGGGTCATTGCTCATGTCTCAATAATTATTGGATTGATTTTTCTCATGGCTGATTCGTGCATGTATGAGTCCGCTAACCGTTTTTTCAAGTCTGCTATTTTTATTTCCAGGACTATTGTTCTTATTGGATTTATCTTTTTAAGTAATCAAATCCTGGCTGATCAACAGAGGATTAACCAGTGGGATAAAATGATGGCGAATCGGATAATTTCTCGTCTTGAAATGTATCCCAATTTTAGTGATGTCCATTTGGTGTATATCAACGGTGGTTCATGGGGCTTCCCCGCTAAGTTGAGAACAGTGCAGGGTGATATGAATGCATCTGCATTTCTTCCGGATTACTCAAAAGTTCCGTTGTTGTCAGAAGTGTCTGGGTACTGGCTTCAAAGAGCAGTAGGGGCCGAGGCAATTGTCGGAGAGGCTTATTGTAAGGATAGAGAGCCTTGGCCACACGCTGAATCGATAACTGTCGAGAATGATGTGGCTATCATTTGTTTAAAGAAATAGGTTTTTTGGCTTTTCAAAAATTGACCACTATAGAGGATATCCGATGTCATAGAGACAAAAAGTATTCTCCTCGTTGTTTTGGATGGGTGATACATGATAATTTGTGGTTCCAGCCTTGAGCTAGAGCTCCGTCTGAGGAATTAAGCCCTTTCCTTTTTTCATGCTATTTGCAGTGATGCAACAGCGGGAACTAATTTGGTAAATGTCCTTGCCGATAACTGAATGGAGTTTACTCACCCAAAACAGCAAAGAGTCCATGATGCTTATTTGCATAAGCAGAAGAGATATGAGGAAGAATTATGAATGGAGCTGAACTTCTGGTGCGGTGCCTTGAAAATGAAGGAGTTGACACTATATTTGGTATTCCCGGCGAGGAGAATCTGATCTTTCTTGAGGCCCTGCGAACATCTACAATTCGTTTGATTCTGACCCGCCATGAGCAGGCGGCGGGATTTATGGCGGCCACTTATGGCAGGCTTACCGGCAGGCCCGGGGTCTGTCTTTCGACCCTTGGGCCGGGAGCGACGAATTTCGTCACGGCCGTTTCTTACGCATTGCTTGGCGGTATGCCCGTTCTCTTTATCACTGGTCAGAAGCCAATAAAAAAAAGTAAGCAGGGCCGTTTTCAGATCCTTGATGTGGTGCGAATGATGGGGCCTTTGACCAAATTCACCAAGCAGGTTGTCACTGCCGGCAGCATCCCGCCACTGGTTCGCGACATGTTTAGAATCGCTACCGCCGAGAAGCCCGGTCCGGTCCATCTGGAGCTGCCGGAGGATATTGCCGCGGAAGAAACAGAGAACCAGCCTTTTGCTCTGACTCGTCTGTATCCACCCCATGCCAATCCTGCTTCCCTTGGCATAGCGGCTGATCTCATCAATCAGGCGCATTATCCCCTGTTTCTGTTTGGGGCTGAGGCCAAACGACCGGACGTATGCCAGGTTGCGCGCGAGCTTATTGACAAAACAGGTATCTACTTTTTTACCACCCAGATGGGCAAGGGGATTATTGATGAGCACTCTCCCTATTCTCTGGGCACGGCCGCCCTTTCCGATCATGATTACCTGCATTGCGCTATTGAGCGTGCCGATGTAATTATCAATGTCGGTCATGATGTTGTTGAAAAACCGCCGTTTTTTATGAATCAAAGAGGGATGCAGGTCATTCATGTCAACTATTCACCTGCTGATATTGATGAAGTTTATTTCCCTCAGCATGAAGTTGTTGGTGATATCGGCACCAGTCTTACCCAGTTATTGCAACTCGTTCATAATCCATCTGGCTCAGACTATGATTATTTTCAGCGCCTCCATGAAGAAATCAATACCCATGTCTATTGCGCGCAGGGCCATGATCGATTTCCTGCTACCCCGCAACGGATCGTCAGCGATATTCGCACTACGGTCGCTGCCAGCAGTATTGTCTCTCTCGATAATGGCATGTACAAGATCTGGTTTGCCCGCAATTTCAAGGCGACCCAACCAGATTCACTGCTGCTCGATAATGCCCTGGCTTCAATGGGCGCCGGCCTTCCCGTAGCCATTGCCGCCAAACTCTTGTATCCGGAGAGGCAGGTTGTGGCTGTCTGTGGAGATGGCGGCTTTATGATGAATTCTCAGGAGATGGAAACTGCTATTCGTCTCAACCTGCATCTGGTCGTCATCATCCTGCGCGACAATGGCTACGGGATGATTAAATGGAAGCAGGGCGGGATGGGCCTTCCTGACTTTGGCCTTGACTTTTTGAACCCTGATTTTATACATTATGCACAGAGTTATGGGGCCAACGGGTATCGTGTTTCTTGTGCCGGAGAACTTGCCCAGTTGCTGTCAGGATGCCTGAAACGGCCAGGTCTTCATTTGATCGAGGTCCCTGTTGATTACTCGCAGAATGAAAAAGTCTTTTTTCAGGAGCTTCGTGACAAGACCTGTCTCCTGTGATAAGTTTTTTGTGTTACGGTTTCTTTTCCCGTTTTTTCCATGCAGGTGATAGCGTTATTTTGTTGTGATGGCTTACTCGGATGTCCCTAATTTTTATCGTTCTGTAATCACTTGCCTACTCCAGCCTCCATCAGTCAGCCGATAAAAAAATATCGGGCTATTGCCAGTGTGATCTGGGCCTTCACCGTCCTTTTTTCTTTTCTCTGGAATCAAGCTGATACTGTCCGCGAAAAAAATGCCATTGCCCTGGAAACAGCCAGGGGGTTTTTAACCCATATTGTTGCTGTACGCGCCTGGAATGCAGAACATGGCGGAGTCTTTGTTTTCACCGATGAAAAAAACCCTCTCAACCCATATCTGCCGGAAGATCAGCAAGGTATCGTGACCAATGATGGTCGCCTGCTGACCAGAATCAATCCAGCTTATATGACTCGGCAAATTGCTGATATTGCCGATCAGCAGAGCAAGGTGCGCTTTCATCTGACCAGCCTTAACCCCATTCGTCCTGAAAATAAGGCCCTGCCTTGGGAGGAGCCATGGCTCAAGGATTTTGAGAAAGGGATTAAGGAGCAGAGCGTCTTTGTCAGCAGTCCGGAAGGGGAAATATTCCGTTATATGGCACCATTACGGGTCACTGGGGCGTGCCTTTCCTGTCATGATAGTTATAGCTCTGGTGAGATTCGGGGTGGGATCTCCATTTCCATGCCCCTGCATTTTCATAGATCTCCTTGGCCTCTTTTGCTTACTCATGTTGCGGCGGTGATCATGGGGTTATTGGTTATCCATTTTTTTGCCAGTCGGCTGGAGGCCCGCAGTCAACAATTGCTGGTTACAAATCAGCGTCTTCTTCAGGAGATTGAAGAGCATAAACAGAGTGAACAGGAGCTGGTCAAGATCAAGGAAGAGCTTGAACTCAGGGTTGCCAGTCGCACAGTCGAATTGAGGAGAACAAATACCCTCCTTGATGCCAAGATCAAGGAACAGCAGCAGGTTGAAAAAGCCCTGGTCGAAATTAATGATGAATTTATTCAGATCTTTAACAGTGCGCCCGATGGCATGCATATCATTGACAGGAACTTTACCGTCATTCGTGCCAACCGGGCATTCATGGCCCTTGTTGGTCATAGTAGCAGTGAGGCGATCACTGGGCGTAAATGCTTTGAGGTCTTTACCGGGCGGCTTTGTCATACTCCGGCATGTCCTCTGACCAGGATCCTTGCAGGCGCTGAAAGGGTGGAGGTGGAGGCGAGAAAAACACGGGTGGACGGCAGCAGTTTCCCCTGTATTGTAACCGCTACCCCCTTTCGTACGTCCAGCGGTAAATTGATTGGGATTATAGAGGTGTCAAGGGATATCACCAGTTGGAAGGATGCGGAAAAGGACCTGTCGCAGGCGGCCCAGAAGCTTCTTTCTCGCAACCAGGAGCTCCAGGACTTTTCGCATGTGATCTCGCATGATCTGCAGGAGCCGTTGATGTTGATCCAGGCGTTCAGTCAGCGTTTACAAAGTAATTTTATAACGACACTTACTGAAAAAGGAAGGGTCTATCTTGAACGGATTATCAGTTCGGCAGATCGCATGCAGATGTTGATTAATGGCCTGCTCTCCTATTCCAGGATCGAGAAAGACTTTCAACCTGTTACCCAGGTGCATCTGAACAGCATTATTCAGGAGGTTCTTGACGATCTGGCCATCAAGATTGAAGAGAGTGATGCCATTATTTTAATTGATGATCTGGGGGTTATCATGGCAGACCCTTTGCATATGCGCCAACTTTTTCAGAATATCATTGGCAACAGTTTGAAATATCGTCATCCTGATCGCGCCCCTGAGATACGAGTTGAGCGCATCCAGGTACCAGAAGAATATGACGCCAAGGCTTATCTCTCCATTTCCATAAAGGATAATGGTATAGGGTTTAAGCCGGAATATCAGGAAAAGATCTTTGCTGTCTTCCAGCGCTTGCATACTCAGCAGACAATTAAGGGGACGGGAATCGGTCTGTCCATCTGCAAGAAGATTGTTGAACGGCACCATGGCACGATAAGCGCCGCAGGTGTTTATGGGCAGGGTGCTGAATTTATTATCACTCTTCCCCTGAGTCAGGTCGTATGACGGGATGCCTCTTTTCAAACTGAGCGATGAAATCATTTTTCCTCCGCCAGAGACGGCCGATGAAAACGGGCTTTTGGCCTTTGGTGGTGATCTGCAGCCAGCCAGGATTGTGGCGGCCTACCGATCAGGCATTTTCCCTTGGTTCTCTCCTGGAGATCCGATTCTTTGGTGGTTTCTTGATCCCAGGTTGGTTCTTTTTTTGAACGATTTCAGGATCAGCCGCAGGCTGGCCCGGGATATCAGAGGGAAACAGTTTACGGTCACGTTTGACCGGGCCTTTGCCAGGGTTATGGCCTCCTGTGCTCAGGTTCGCCTTGAAAAGGGAGAGGGTACCTGGATTAGTAACGAGATGTACGAGGCCTATTGCCGGTTGCATGATCTGGGATATGCCCATTCGGTTGAATGCTGGCAGGGTGAGACCCTGGCAGGTGGCTTGTACGGCATTGCCCTTGATCGGATTTTTTTTGGTGAATCGATGTTTACCCGTGTCAGCAATGGTTCCAAGGTTGCCCTTGTTGCTTTGGTTGACAGGTTGAAAGCGGCAGATTATCAGCTTATAGATTGCCAGATGACTACCCGGCATCTTGTAAGCTTTGGGGCGCGAGAAATTTCCGGAACAGAATTTCTCGATCAGCTCCATTCTTTTATTCAAACAACTGTTCCCGATGGAAAATGGTGCAATGATATCTTCTGACAACAAAAAGGTTTGTGACGGCTGTGGTAAACAGGCTCTTCTGCAGGACATGCAGGGGAATGAATTCTGTGATTCGTGCGGGCAGCTCGCCCGGATTATGCAAACAGACCCGCAATTATTGCGGAAGATCTGCACCTTGATCCGTTCTGATCTGCATGAATCTGATAGCAGTGAGCAGGTGTGTCCAGCCACAGTGTCTCTGGAGCTGCCCGAAGTCCTTGATGCTGTCCGCTACCGCACCCGAGATCGGGAGCTCAATACCTGGTATGTGTCTGTGAGCGAGCTTCAGGGCAATCCCGTCGAGATCTTTGCCTCAACTGCCTTTGATCGAGATCATCATCTTCAGTCTCGTATCTCCAATCTGACCACCATCACCCGTCTGGTTTCTCTGGTGTTGCGGCATGTCTTTCTTGGTGAAGTGTTGAGCCTTGAAAAGACGATCAAGCAGTTACATCGGAGTTCCCGGCAAAAAAATGACCTTCCCGATATGCTGACCCGGGTGTTGAGCCGTTATGTCAGGCATCCCGAAAAGATGTTTGATGGTCTGGAGGAGAGTGATCTGGATTCGTAGAGGGGTTATAGGTAAAACCTGCATTTCTAAAATCTTTTTTCAAAATAGGGGGCAAGGACTTCCGGGATCTTTATTGAACCATCCTCCTGCTGATAGTTTTCCAGGATGGCCAGAAGGGTGCGACCTACGGCCAGTCCTGAGCCATTGAGTGTGTGGACCAATCGGCTCTTTTTCTGGCCATTGGGGCGGTAGCGGATGCCGCCGCGCCTGGCCTGGAAATCAAGAAAATTGGAACAGGAGGAGATCTCTCTGTAGGTCTCCTGGCCTGGCAGCCAGACCTCGATGTCGTAGGTCTGGGTGGCGGAAAAACCAAGGTCGCCGCTGCAGAGTTTGACCACCCGGTAGTGCAGGCCAAGGAGTTGCAGCACTTCTTCGGCGTCAGCCAGCAGTGATTCAAGTTCCTGGGCGGAATCTTCCGGGGTGGTAAATTTAACCAGTTCAACCTTGTCAAACTGGTGCTGCCTGATTAGCCCTCGGGTGTCGCGGCCATGAGAGCCGGCCTCGGAACGGAAGCAGGGGGTATAGGCGGTAAATTTAACAGGTAGATTCTTTTCTTCCAGGGTTTCATCGCGGAAGATATTGGTGACAGGGACTTCAGCTGTCGGAATCAGGTAGAGGTCCCATCCCTTGATTCGAAAAAGATCTTCCTCGAATTTTGGCAGTTGGCCGGTAGCGGTCATGGACGCTGAGTTCACCAAGAATGGCGGGAGAATCTCTTCATAGCCGTGTCTCTGGGTGTGCAGGTCGAGCATGAAGTTGATCAGGGCGCGCTCAAGGCGTGAGGCGAGTCCGGTGAGCAAGGCGAATCGTGCCCCGGTTATCTTGGCTGCTCGTTCAAAATCGAGGATTTTCAGGTCCTCGCCAACTTCCCAGTGTGGCTTGGGCGGGAAGGAGAATGTTGGTTTTGTCCCCCATTGTTTGATCTCCACATTGTCACTGTCATTCTGGCCAACGGGCACGGAGTCGCTGCATAGATTAGGGATGGCCATGACAATTTCCTGAAGACGGTCCTGGATCACAGCCAACCGGTCGTCAAGTTCTTTGATTCGGTCGGAGGTCTTTCGCATCTCCAGTACCATGGGCTCGGCCTGGGCGTTGTCTTCGGGGCTGCCCTTTTTGAGCGTGGCAATATCCTTTGAGACTGTATTTCGTTTATTTTTCAGGGCTTCAACCTCGGCGAGCAGGGTGAGTCTTTCCTGGTCAACTGCCGCGAAATCAATCAGTTTGTCCAGGCTCAGTCCCCGTTTTGCGGTCTTCTCCTTGACAAGCTCCAGGTTCTCTCGGATAAATCGTAATTCAAGCATAATAGATTGAATGGGTATTCGTAATTTTTAGAGGAAATCTGCCAAAAAAAAAGGCAAGTTGCAGGATGAATCCTATAACTTGCCTAAAATGTCGTAATGGTGGAGCTACGCGGGATCGAACCGCGGACCTCTTGCATGCCATGCAAGCGCTCTCCCAGCTGAGCTACAGCCCCAAATAAAATCTACATATTTTCAAAAACAGAAAGTCAAATAACAGGTTTTTTGGAGAATGTCAACCATTTTTCTTTTGTTGAGGGGGCATTGCTGAAGAAATTCTATCATTCTAATTCATTTGTTGCGGCTCATTAAGCTGTTTTTGTGTTGTTTTTGCCATGCAGATGAAGGCGCTGTTTTTTTGTAACGGCCTTGTTGATGGCGGGTATATCTCTTGCTAATAGCGGGAGATTTTGGTAAGTTTATATTCTTTTTTATAGGGATTGGCGAGAGCTCTGCCTCTTATATTGGTATTGTTGATATCTTTCTGAACGTGTCTGCACGTTTTTATATAAAGGAACACTTCATGTATTCACCATTTAATTTTTTGTTTGGCTGGTTGTCGAATGATCTGGCAATTGATCTGGGAACAGCGAACACTGTTGTCTATGTAAAAGGCAAGGGTATTGTCTTGCGGGAACCTTCTGTGGTGGCGGTGCGGCAGGATAGCCGGGGGAGCAAGGTCTTGGCCGTTGGCCAGGAGGCCAAGCAGATGCTGGGCAAGACACCTGGAAATATCGTGGCCATCCGTCCTATTCGGGATGGAGTTATTGCTGATTTTGAGGTAACGGAGGCCATGCTTCGTTATTTTATCAACAAGGTCCATAACAGGCGGACCCTTGTCCATCCACGCATTATTATCTCGGTGCCGTCAGGTATTACCCAGGTGGAAAAGCGGGCGGTCAGGGAGTCGGCTGAATCTGCCGGGGCTCGTGAGGTCTATCTGATTGAAGAACCCATGGCGGCGGCGATTGGTTCCAACCTTCCTATTACCGAGCCAACTGCCAATATGATTATCGATATCGGTGGCGGCACTACCGAGGTGGCGGTGATCTCCTTGTCAGGTATTGTGTATGCAAAATCGGTGCGGGTTGCTGGTGACAAGATGGATGATGCTATCCTGCAATATATTAAACGGAAGCATAATCTTGCCATTGGGGAGCGAACCGCAGAGCTGATCAAGATGACCATTGGCAACGTAATCCCCGAGCTGCCTTACGAAACCATGGAGATAAAAGGTCGGGATCTGGTCGAGGGTGTCCCGAAAACGATCATTATCGGCGCTGATGAGATTCAGCTTGCGATTACTGAACAGGTGGATGTGATTATTGATGCGGTAAAAGAGGCCCTTGAAGTGACGCCGCCGGAGCTGGCGGCGGATATTGTTGATCAGGGTATCATGCTGACTGGCGGTGGTGCACTTCTGAAAAACCTTGATAAGCGGTTGCATCAGGAAACAGGTCTGCCTATTATTGTGGCTGATGATCCGCTTTCCTCGGTTGTCCTTGGCTCGGGTAAAGCCCTTGATAATTTGAATATCCTGCGAGAAGTGACAGTGCAATGAAAGGAATTTGGACATCATATTGCAAGGCCTTGGCTGTTTGATAGGGACAAGTTGTCTACTATGAAAAATTGTGCCATCAATTACCGGTGAGCGTCATTGAAGAATAGAAAGTCTTGAAGAAAGCATCCAGCGTTAAAAAGGCTCAGTCTCGTTTAGGAACGGCGAGGTCACTCTTTCTTGGTGGGGTATTGCTGGTTCTTGCCCTTTTCTTGCTTGGTTCCACCGTGGGTGGACAGTTTGGGGTAGTGCAGCAGATGATCATGCAAGCTCTGGGGCCAGTGCAGAGTGGAACTTCCAGAATGATCGGCTCATTTCAGGTGTTTGCTGGTGATTATCTGGCCTTGTGGACTATCAGGGATGATAATAAGCACCTGCGGTTAGTGATTGCTGATTATCAGCAACAACTGGATCAGTATCGTGAGGCCTATGCGCGAAATCGCTATCTGGAAAATGAACTTAAATTCAAAAAGGAAGAGAATTTTCCCTCTCTTACCGCCCGGGTAGTTGGCAAAGATCCATCTTTCTGGTTTCAGACCTTGATTGTGGACAGGGGGAAAGGTGATGGGGTGATTGCCGGGATGGTTGCTCGCACTTCATTGGGTGTGGTCGGACAGGTGATCCAAGTTTCTGATAATTACGCCAAGATTCTTCTCACGAATGCCCCGAGTAGCGCTATTGATGCCATGATCCAGAAAAATCGGGTGCGTGGTATTTTAAAGGGGGCAGCTGATAAGGGGTATGTCCTCTATTATGTCCTCAAAAATGCCGATGTTGTTGTCGGTGATCGTGTTGTCACTGCGGGTATTGGTGGCGTTTTTCAGTCAGGAATTCCGCTTGGCACCGTGTCCGCAGTGCGTTCAAAGCGCAGGGGGATGTTTCAGGAGATTGAGGTCGCTCCTATTGTTGATTTTGGGCAATTGGAGATGGTCTTTATTGACCTTTCCGAAAAACAGAAAATAGCTGAAGAAATGGGACATGCTGTTGATCCTGTTGGCGAGTAGATATTATGCTGATGCTCAGTTTTTTTCTGGTTGGAATATTTCTTATCATAAGTCAGACTTCAATTTTTTTCCTTTTTCCCTCCTGGCTGGGGAGTCCGGATCTGATCTTTATCTTGATAGCTTTTATTGCCTATCGTTTTGACTGGTTGCGTGGGTTGTGTCTCGTTCTTGTCTTTAGCTGGATCATGGATGTTCTTTCAGGACTTTATCTGGGGACGTATCCTCTGCTCTATCTTTTTCTTTTTGTTTCCCTCAAGATTTTCAAAGAAAAGAGTCCGGTTAAAGAGGTTGCCTATCAAGTTCCCTTGGTGGGGGTCGCTTTTTTGGTCGAGTATTCTGGCATGTATTCTGTTTATTCGTTGGCCTTGCCGGGTATCTTGCCTGAGTGGTCATGGGCCAAGATTCTGCAAGAGACGTTAATCCTGATTGTGGCCACCATTCCCTGCTTCCTTCTTTATAATAGCTTGTTTGAACATATGTCCAAACGTCGTTTCGTCGCCCCTCGCATTCTGCGAAAGCGTTCAGGGAATTACTTTCGTTGACAGAGGTTCCTGCTGCGGATTTTAAAAATGATTAAATGGAATTTTCTGAAAGAACTTGGGGATATCTCTGAGCACGATCAGGCTGCTCTGGATGGACTGCGTAAGCGGGTCTTGGGCACAGGGGCGGTGGTGGTATTTTTTGTCGCGATCATTCTTCTTCGTCTCTGGTTTTTGCAGATTCATAAAGGTGAGGAGTATAAAAGCAGGGCTGAGAATAATCGAGTACGTATTCGTGAGGTGGCCCCTCCCCGTGGGGATATCCTTGACCGCAATGGGAAAGAGCTGGTGACTAATCGGCCTTCATTTAATGTGGTGCTGGTGCGTGAGGATTCTAATGACATTGATGGCCTTTTGAAACGATTGTCGGTAGTGCTCAAAGAAGATGTCTCGGTTCTCTGGGAACGGATCAGGGATGCGGAGAGTAAGCAAAGGCATATTCCGGTTCGATTAAAGGAAAATCTGAGTTGGGACACCTTGGCCTATCTGGAAACGCATAATAAGGATTTTCCAGGGATTCGTATTGAGGTTTTTCCTGGCCGATTTTATCATTATGGGGATATGGCTGCTCATGTTATTGGCTACCTGGGTGAAATCAGTAAAAATGAGCTGGAAGAGACAAATACTGATTTTTATCGGGGGGGAGACCTGGTTGGCAAGATGGGTCTTGAAAAACTCAGGGAAAAAGAATTGCGCGGCGAAAAGGGAAATAGTTCTTCGGAGGTGAATGCCCGCGGCTTTGAGCAGCAGCTGTTGACCCACGTGGAACCTGTGCCTGGCAATGAGGTGCGTCTGACCCTTGATATAGATTTGCAGAAGGTCGCGGAAGAGTCCATGGACGTCGATGAAAAATCCGGGGCGGTGGTGGCCATGGAGGTGAAAACCGGAAGAATTCTGGTGCTGGCCTCGACCCCGCGTTTACATTTGGCTGACTTTGATGGTGGAATCTCAAGTAAAAACTGGAGCGCACTTCTGGATAACCCCAAGCATCCCTTGATCAATAAGGCCTTGCAGGCCATGTATCCACCGGGATCAACGTACAAGATGGTTACCGCGCTGGCAGGATTGGCCAAGGGGGTGATCACCAAGGACACAACATTCTTCTGTCCTGGCCATATTGATTTTGGTAATCGGCAGTATAACTGCTGGAAACATGGCGGGCATGGGACGGTAAATTTGAAGCGGGCTATCAGTGAGTCCTGTGATGTTTACTTTTATCAGGTAGGGATGCGGTTAGGGGTTGATGCCCTGGCGGAATATGCCAATAAGCTTGGACTTGGGCTTAAGACCCAGGTGGAGCTTGAAAATGAAAAGAGTGGACTTATCCCGACAAAAGAATGGAAAAAAAAGAAGTACGGGGTGAAGTGGCAGGATGGTGAGACCTTGTCGTTGGCTATTGGTCAGGGGTTTAATTTGATAACCCCGCTCCAGCTCTGTCAGATGACGGTTATCCTGGCAAACGGTGGGAAGCGGTATGTGCCGCAACTCATTGAGAGTGTTACGGATGCGGATGGAAATGTTCTGGAGTCATTTACGCCAAAGCTGGCAGGCGAGCTCCAGGAGAATGAAAAAAAATATCTGACACTGATCCGGGAAGGGATGGTTGAGGTTATCCAAGGGGCCAGAGGGACAGCCCGTGTGGCTCGTATTGAAGGCATCAATATGGGGGGCAAGACCGGTTCGGCGCAGGTGGTGCGCCTGGAACAGTACAAACATCTCCAGGAAGAGAATATTCCTTATAAATACAGGGATCATGCCTTGTTTATCTGTTTTGCCCCGGCCGACGACCCTGAAATTGCAGTGACTGTTGTCGTTGAACACGGTTTGCATGGTGGATCGAGCGCAGCGCCTGTGGCCAAGGCTGTTATGCAGAAATATTTTGCCAACAGGATCGCCGTTGATCAAATCAGGAAAGCTGTCACTCCTCAATAAAGACTGTCGTCTTGTTTATTGTTGATCTGCCTCAAAATTCTTTTATGGAAGGGTAAAAAATGTTTTGCGTGGATAGACGTTTTTTCGTGAACTTTGACTGGGTGCTTTTGTCTTTGTTGTTCATGGTTTGTGGCATGGCGTTTCTCAATCTGTACAGCGCCACCTATCCACCACTAGGGGGAATGCCGCCTTACCTGAAACAATGTTATCTTTTATTGATGGGTGTTGCCTGTATTATCTTTTTGATCAGCTTTGATTATAAAGAACTTCAATTATGGAATTATCCCATTTATATTGTGACTATAGTGCTGCTCGCGCTTGTTATCTTTGTTGGTAATAGTGCTGGTGGGGCCCAGCGTTGGATTAACCTTGGTTTTTTTCAGTTACAACCTTCCGAACCTGCCAAGTTGATGATGGTAATCACGCTGGCCAGTTATTATTCCCGAAAGGAGGTGGCGAACGGTTATTCTATTAAGGATCTGATTACTCCCATCATCCTTATGGCCGTCCCTTTCATCTTGATCCTGGTCCAGCCAGATCTGGGGACGGCTTTGATGTTTGTTATTATTTTTATTTCTATGACGGTTTTTGCCAAGCTTCGCTGGTCGAGTTATATCATCCTGGGGCTGTCAGGGATCGCCTTGGCGGTGGTTGGCTGGTTCTTTGTCTTGAAGCCTTACCAGAAGCAAAGGGTGGAAACCTTATTGCACCCAGTGAAAGATTCCATGGGGGAAGGGTATCAGATCTTGCAATCAAAGATTGCTGTGGGGAGTGGCGGTCTCTTTGGCCGGGGATATATGGAAGGAACCCAGGGGCATCTTCATTTCTTGCCGGAGAGGCATACGGATTTTGCATTTTCTGTCTGGTGTGAAGAATGGGGCTTTGCTGGAAGCTTCTTTTTTTTAGCTGTTTATTTTTTTATGCTCTTTTGGGGGCTGCATGTGGCCATGTCAGCAAGAGATCGCTTTGGCCTGTTTCTTGCCTTTGGCGTGGTGGCACTTATTTTTTGGCAGGCCGTTATTAATCTGTTGATGATACTTGGATTTCTTCCTGTCGTTGGAATCCCTTTGCCATTGTTCAGTTATGGTGGCTCTTCCCTGTTGACCACCTTGTTGGGGATGGGGATATTGATGAATGTTCGGATGCGCCGTTTTCAGACAGAATCGACCCTTGAAAGTTGTGAGTTGTGAGGGGGTTGGGTTTAGATGCAAGGGAGGTGGCCTGAAAATATTTCTGTTTTTTATGGTAAAAGAATTGCGCGAGACTTGATTATCAGCTTGAGAGGAATATAATGAAAGTGAAGGCAAGTTTCGCTCCAGAAGTTGAGGAGCAAACATGGCCAGGGAATGTGCCGTGGGGCGCATGTTGATAATAACGATTTTTATTAATCGTTATTAAGGCATAAAGGGTTTCTTGAAATTTTCCAGGGAGCCCTAAACGGAGGAACTATATGGAACTGAAGGTTGAAACCAGGAACGTAGAGTTGCGAAAAGGTTGGCAGGAGAGGATAGAGGAAGAAAAAGAAAAATTGGTTCGTCACTATGCGAATTTTGTCCTCCATCTTCGTGTTTCAATTGAGGCGACGAAACACCACAAAGAAGGGGGGTTCGAGCTGAAAGTGGTAGCCTCAGTGCCAAACGATACCGTTGTCGTCTCCAGAAAGGGCGAAAATATGGGCACTCTTCTGGTGGAGGCATTTGATGTCCTGTCGCTGCAGTTAAAAGAAATCCTGCGAAAAAAACGGAAAGATCAGAAGGGCCTGGACGGTGGTATGGAGGTTGATAGCTTTGGGGTCGTGCGTAAGGTATCCCCTTTTGAGTCGTATGGATTCATTGTTACCCCGGATGAGCGGGAAATTTATTTTCATGAAAATGCCTTAAAAGACATAGCCTTGGATCAGTTGCAAGAAGGAGATGAAGTTACATACGGTGAAACTATTGGCGATAAAGGGCCACAGGCCTCTTGGGTGCGAGTTGCCAGATAGTCTGAAAGAGAGAAGAAAATAAACCAGGGGCCCGGCATGGAATAGTTCTGTGCCGGGCCCTTTTTTATTGTTGGGGGAATCCTTTTTTTATTCTTCTTGTGAGAAAGGGGCGGCAGTGGTAGAAGGCCTTTTTATGGATTTTTCAGGTTTTATTTTTCAGAATGATTTTTACGGGGGTGTTTTCTCATGTCTTTGCAGCAACCGGAAATCGAGGCGGAATATTTCAGTCTGTCTGAGCGGGAGATTTTTGTAAGAATTGCCGAGAGGAAAAAAGAGTTGGCTGGCCGGCTGCTCATTCTCAGCCATCATTATCAGCAGGAAAACATGTTCCAGTTCGCTGATCTTACCGGTGATTCATTGAAACTTGCCCGTGAGGCCGTAGCGATCCATGGTCCTGAATTTATCATCTTCTGTGGAGTCCATTTTATGGCCGAGGCTGCCGATATCCTCGCCCAACCCCATCAGAAGGTGTTGCTGCCCCATCTTCATGCTGGTTGCCCCATGGCTGATATGGCCACGGTCGGTGCGGTCAGCATGGCTTACCGGGATCTGATGCAGGCGGGAATTGTTCAGGAGGAAGTGGCCCTGGTGCCGGTGACCTATGTAAATTCATCGGCAGCAATCAAGGCCTTTGTGGGAGAGCGGGGAGGATCTGTGTGTACTTCTTCCAATGCTGAGCGTGTTCTGGCTTGGGCCCTGGCTAAAGGGGGAAAGGTCTTTTTCTTTCCTGACGAACATCTGGGGCGGAACTCGGCGCTGGCCCTTGGCATACCAGCGGATCAGATTTGCCTCTGGCGTCGGGGAGAGCTCCTTGGTGGCAACAGCGTGGAGGAGTTGCGGCGGGCCAGGATCCTGCTCTGGGATGGGTATTGTGAGGTTCACATGCGGTTTTTACCTGATCATGTGCGCCGGTGGCGCCTGCTTATGCCGGATATCCAGATTATGGTTCATCCAGAGTGTGCACATGATGTTGTTGGGATGGCTGATCAATATGGGTCAACAGAGGCTATTATCGCGGCAGTCAACAAGTCACCATCCGGCAGCAAGTGGGCCATTGGCACCGAGATAAACCTAGTTACGCGTCTGCAACGACAGCATCCAGATAAAGAGATCCACCTTCTGGCCGCGTCACCTTGCCAGTGTTCAACGATGGATTGCAATCAACCGGTGAATCTGCTTTGGCTTTTGGATAATCTGACAGCAGGGAGAGTAATGAATCAGATAAAAGTGGCGCCGGATGTGGCCGCCCAGGCCCGTAAATCCCTTGAACAGATGCTTTCTATTTGAGCAGTTAACCTTTTTCCAGGCCTCCACAGGAGCATCTTGTGACAAGTGAAGTCTATCTTATTGATGGCAGCGCCTATATTTATCGGGCCTACCATGCCATTACCCCACTGACCACGAGTCAGGGCTTACCCACCCATGCCGTATTTGGCTTTATGAATATCCTGCGCCGTATCTTGCGGGAGAAGAATCCTGTTTATCTGGCGGTTGCCTATGACAGCCGCGGGCCGGTGTTTCGGCATGAGATGTATGGCGCCTATAAGGCCAACAGGGTTGCCATGCCCGAAGATCTGCAGGTCCAGATTCCCTATATTAAAGAACTGGTGCGGGCCTTTAATATCTGTTCTTTTGAGATCCCCGGGGTTGAGGCCGATGACATCATTGCCTCTGCGGTCAGGCAATTGAGCAGACAAGGGCACAAGGTGATTGTGGTTTCCGGTGATAAGGATCTGTTGCAACTGGTAGGTGAGCAGGTAACGGTGTGGGAGCCCATGAAGGACAGGGTTATGGACTGCCAGGCAGTGCGTGATAAGTATAATGTGGGGCCCGATCAGCTTCTGGACTGTTTTGCCCTGATTGGTGACAGCTCTGACAATATTCCAGGGGTTCCCGGTATCGGGCCAAAGACAGCGGAGACTCTGATCAATCAGTATGGGACCCTCGAGGGGATTTATGCCCATCTGGAGGGGATGAAAAAGTCAAAGATGCAGGAACGGCTTGCCCAGAACCGGGAGACAGTCTTTCTGTCCAGAGAGTTGATTCGCCTCAAAGAAGATCTTCTACTTCCTGAGACCCTGGATGCCTATAAACTGCCTTCTCCTGATAATGATCAACTGCAGAGCCTGTATAAAAAACTGGAATTTACCAGCTTGATTGAGGAGAAAAAACAGGGGTGGCCTATTGCCACCGATGGGTTCTCTTTGGTCCAGAGTGAAGAACAGTTGCAGAAACTGGAGCAGGTTTTGGCAAAGGCATCGCTATTGGTGCTTGATACCGAGACGACCTCGATCTGCGCGCGGACGGCAAAACTTGTTGGTATTTCCATCTGTGTCGATCTAAAAGAAGCCTGGTATGTCCCGCTGAACCATCAGGATAAAGAGGGGATAAGGCTTTCAGGTCAGCTTGATTCTGCCCTGGTGATGAGGAGGCTCCGGCCCTTTTTTGAGGATCAGAAGCTGCCGAAGCTTGGGCATAATATCAAGTATGATTATTCGGTGATTCGCCAGAATTGGGGGATACGTCTTGGTGGTCAGCTCATTGATACCATGATCGCGGCCTATCTGGTTGAACCTACCAGGCGTTCATATAAGCTGGACGATCTGTGTCTGGATATTGGGCTTGCGCTCACCTCGTTTGCCACCGTAGTTCAGGGAAATACCCGGGAAGATGCCTTTGCCTCGGTGGGAATGGAGGCGGCCAGGGATTATAGTTGTGAAGATGTCTACGGAGCGCTTCGTCTCTGGCAGGAGTTTGAATCTGGTCTGCAAAAGCTGGAACTCACAGCGCTCTTTTTTGAGGTGGAGGTTCCGCTGATCCCGATCCTGGCCGAAATGGAGCTTGCCGGGATCTGTGTTTCCATCCAGGTTCTCGATGAATTGTCGGTTGAATTCAAGGGAAAGCTGCTGCTGCTGGAGCAGGATATCTATCGACTGGCCGGGAGGGCGTTTAATATCCAGTCCCCCAAACAACTATGCGAGATCTTGTTTGATGAACTCCATCTTCCCTATGGTCGAAAGACCAAGACCGGCTATTCAACCGATATGAAGGTTTTGGAGAAATTGGCACTGAGTCATGACCTGCCGGCCAGGATCACGAGTTATCGGAATCTGGCCAAGTTGCAGTCAACCTATGTCGAGAAACTGCGGGAGCTGATCGATCCGGTGTCTGGCCGGGTTCATACTTCCTTTAATCAGACGGTAACCGCCACGGGTAGACTTTCTTCCAGTAATCCCAACCTGCAGAATATCCCTATTCGTTCAGAAGAGGGGAACCGTATTCGCCAGGCCTTTGTACCGGCGGATGGGCTTGTTTTTCTGTCGGCCGATTATTCACAGATTGATCTGCGGGTTCTTGCCCATTACTCGCAGGATGTCGTCTTACTTCAGGCCTTTCGGAGTGGTGGCGATATCCATGCCCGGACTGCGGCCCAGCTTTTTTCCATCTCGCCATTCTTGCTTACGCCAGAGATGCGGCGGGTGGCCAAAACCATCAACTTTGGTATTGTTTATGGGATGAGTAGTTTCGGACTTGCCGCTCAGCTTAATATCAGCAGAAAAGAGGCCCAGTCCTTTATTGATCGTTATTTCCAGTTGTACGGCGGGGTGAAGCAATTTATGGAGGCCATTGTAGAAAAGACGCGGGTTGATGGTTTTGTGACCACCTTGCTGCATCGGCGCCGGATCTTGCCTGAAATTAACGCCAAAAATAAAACGGATCGGGAGTTTGCGGAACGAACTGCCATTAATACCCCTATTCAGGGGACGGCAGCCGATATTGTGAAGCTGGCCATGATAAAAGTGACTGAAGTCTTGTTAAAAGAAGGGCTTGGTGCCCGTCTTCTTCTCCAGGTTCATGATGAACTGGTTTTTGAATTACCCGAAGTGGAACTGGAAGAAACAAAAAAGATTGTCAGGCAGGCAATGGAAGAGGCATTAACCTTGGATGTTCCTCTTGTGGTAAATTTTGAGACAGGAAAAAGCCTGGCCAAGGGCAAGTGAGTTGTGCTGTGAATGCAGGTGTTAGTGCTTTGTCAGTAAGATATTGATAAAGCAGTCTCGTTCGTTGTATGTTTAATCTCCATCTACTGGTGGTGTCTCGTTCTCGATTTGCACGGTTTCATCGGCTTGGTCGTTGACATTATTTTTTTTGCGTTCTTCTTTCTCAGTTTGTTTCTTTAATCTATTTAATTCCTTAGCTCTTTTTTCGCCTTGGTAATTTGTCCGTTTAGCCACATTGGTCTCCTGTAAAATATCCTGTGAAGTTTTTCAGGATGTATTGATAACAAGAAAGCCCCGCACATGTGCGAGGCTTTCTTGTTACTGTCTAATGGTTTTTACAGCTTGGTAACGTTTTCAGCTGCTGGGCCTTTGGCACCATCAACGACGTCAAACTTTACGCGTGCGCCCTCATCAAGGGATTTGAAGCCGGCTCCCTGAATTGCAGAGTGGTGAACAAAAACATCTTTTCCGCCATCCTGCTCAATAAAGCCAAAACCTTTAGAATCATTAAACCATTTTACTGTACCTTCTGCCATTTTTACTACTCCTTTGTACTTGCTTCCATCTGGAAACTTTTTTTTAATAACGCCAACCTATTGATAAACAGGTTGGCGGCTTGCCTCAAGTAATTCTTGGGTCATTCTTATTTTGAAATTCTTATCGTTTTGAAAATGTGGAGACACCAAAATCAACTGCTTTGGCCCGCTTATGCTTAGGGGCACTCGTGGTTGATGTTGTTTTTTTCTTATTCCATGTCCTTGCGGCCACGTCTTTTGCTGCGGCATTTTTGTCCTGAGCGTCGAAATTAAAGCCGGACACAGTTTCACGGAGGATTTTTTTGCCAAGAGTCTGCTCAATCAGCTTAATCATCTTGTCATCATCAGCGGTCATGAAGGTGAACGCCTCTCCAGTACAGGCCGCACGGCCGGTACGACCAGTGCGATGGGTATAGGCCTCAGCAGTATCGGGAACATCGTAATTGATGACATGCGAGATCCCGGAAACATCAATGCCTCGTGCGGCAATATCTGTCGCTACCAGGATATTGAATGTGCCGCTCTTGAAACCATCCAGGGCTTGTTGTCGTTTGCTCTGTGATAAATTGCCCTGCAGGGAAGTTGCGCGGTAACCGGAATTCTCCAGTTGCTGGGCTACATTCTTGGCCTTATATTTTGTTTTGGTAAAGACCAGGGTCGTTGTCATCCCTTTTTGTTCGAGGAGATTTTTCAGCAATTCAGTCTTGCGATTTTGGGCAACCGGAATCAATGCATGGCTGATGGATGCTGACGCCTGGGTATGATTGATCTGTACCGTGGCAGGATTATTGAGGATATCCTCGGCGAGGTGGCGGATCTCTTTGGGCATTGTTGCCGAAAAGACAAGTGACTGGCGCTTTTTGGGGATATGTTTCAATATCCGGCGAATGTCTGGTAAAAATCCTTTGTCAAACATATGATCGGCCTCGTCGAGAATGAGTATCTCAACATTGGCGAGGTTGATTGCCCGGTCGTTGACATGATCAAGCAGACGTCCTGGGCAGGCAACAATGATTTCTACTCCTGCACGAATCTTTTTGGCCTGTGTCAGCTTGCTGACGCCACCATAAATGACGGCGCTGCGTAAATTGGTGAGATGGGCCATTTTTTCAATGTAACTGTGAATCTGTTCAGCAAGCTCCCGGGTGGGGGCTACGATCAGGGCCCTGACACTTTTTCTGGGGCCATCCAGAAGACGTTGCAGAGTCGGAAGCACAAAAGCGGCCGTTTTACCGGTTCCGGTTTGGGCCAGGCCAAGAAGGTCGCGACCTTCGAGAACAGGTGGTATCGCCTGCAGTTGAATGGGTGTAGGTACGGTGTAGCCACTTTTCTGAATGGCGGTGGCGAGGTGCGGGTGAAAATTAAAAACTGTAAAACTCATTAAAACTCCTTGTAATTAGGTACTTCTTGTGTTGCTTGTCTTGTCCAGGTTTTAAAACACCTGGATACAGATGAAGCATGAATTGTTCTTTAATTATACCCGAAAGGTACGCTCTGGTTTTGGGGAAGAAAATGTATGTGAGAGTACTGATGAATTAATCCTGATTGGGCTGTATTGTTGGTCATCAATGGGGTTGTGTGATTGATCGAATAGTACTCAGCAAACAATTGTAATGTGTCTGCATCTTTGTTTCTGCTTCTATTCTGTCTTTGTGTTGTTACATATGAGGAGGCGATAATCGTACTCTTTGCCGTTTAGGGGTTCATGCCACAGAAAGATTTCAACGAAAAGGGAAAACTCTTCTTTCTGGTAAGTGATCAGCAAAAACTTTAACGACATTGAACGATGCAGGAAACACAGCGGCGAGGTGACGAGAAAAGAATATGCTTAAACTTATTCTATAATTTTATATACAATACCCTATTGTTTTCTTTAATGCTACAAAATAATGCGATTTCTTGCAGAAGCAAGTAAACTGTTTGCGTCTATCGTTTTTTGTTTTGATGCACAGTTAGGCGTTCAAGTTTTTTTACGAGGTATAAGAATTAATAAAATATGGTTAGAAGTACTAAGGTGTGAAGGGAATGGTAAGAAGAGACATGAATCATGGCCTTTATAGTCGAAGGCTGCAGCAATTTATGCAAGAGGTGACGGTCTATCCGGTAAGTTGTGAGAAACTGGCCGATGGAAGAACGGACCGGGAGTGGTTGGATGGGGTTTTGTCGGGTGGCGCCAGGATTGTGCAGCTCAGGGATAAAGAGAGTACAGACCGTGAACTTCTGGCCAAGGCTCGTTATTTTCGAGAAAAAACACGAGAGGCTGGAGCACTCTTTCTCTTGAATGATAGATTGGATATTGCCCTTCTTGCTGATGCCGATGGAATGCATGTGGGACAGGATGATCTGCCGCCAGAGGAGATCAGGAAGATGGCTCCTGATTTTTTGATTGGCCTGTCCTGCAACACTCTGGAGCAGGCTGAAAAATTGCGAGAAGACGTTGCAACAGGGACGTGCCCTGTTTCTTATTTTAATGTGGGGCCCTTATATTCTACGCTAACGAAACAGGGGTTGCGCGAGTTCATCGGCCCGCAGGCCGTGGGCCAATTTACCAAAGTATGTCCTTTGCCTTTTACGGTGATGGGTGGAATCAATGCAAATCATATCAAAGAGTTGTGTGCTGTGGGCGTCAGGCGGATAGCGGTGGTGACTGCCATCAGCAAAGCTCCTGATATTGCTGCTGAGACAGCATATTGGATCAAAGAAATTCGCGCATCTTTGGGCGACGTGAGGGGTGGTGATGCGACTTTCTAAAAAAATAGAAGGGATTGTTAGGGAGATTGAGCTGTTCATCCAGTATGGGGTGCAGGAGAGTGAACAGCAGGGCGCCATTACGTTGCTGCAACGATATCAAAATGATGCCCTGGCCTTGCAATTGATGAGGAGCTTTTATACCTCTCTTCCCGAGATCCATGAAGAAGCCATTGGTAGGATCGTTTTTATCAGCAAAAAAAATGATATTTTTTTGCTGGGGCTCAGTACGGCAAGGCATGCTTATCTGTATCTGGCCACTGATCAGAAGGCGCTGTTGTTTGGTCAATATGGGCAGGAGGTCTCTGATCCGGAAATATTTACTCTTTTTGGCTACCTTGATGCTCAGGATTTTTTTGAGAAATATCCCACATTCATCGACTGTGAAGAGTATGAACCTGTGAGTGCGTCAGGTTCAAGGTTCTGTCCAGTCTGCTTGGCGGCAGTGGGGGAATATCATCTTCTGGGCTGTCCGGTCGAGATATGTCCCTGGTGTGATGGCCAGCTCAGTCGCTGTGGCTGCCGCTTTGAGCAGCTGGGGGTCGATGCGCTTGAGGATGAAGAAGAGCTGGAAGAACTGGAGAGGATCCTGGAAGAGAAAGGGCGTATCCCTTATGCCAAGGAGCAACGTCCATCCTATCCATCAGCTATGGATGAATAGGATGGTGTGATTTTTTAGCGGTGAACGAGGAACTATTTTTTTCCATTGATACTTTTCAGATATTGAAAGATGTCAGAGTTGGTCGAGAGGACAAGAGAAGTCTTGTTGCCGATTATCTCCTGATAGCTTTCCAGGGTTTTGGTAAAGGCATAAAATTCTGGATTTTGGGTATAGGCCTCACCGAATATTCTGGTTGCCTCAGCATCAGCCTTGCCTTTTATGCCGATGGAATCACGTCCAGCTGTGGAGGTAATCACTTTTAACTCCCGGTCAACTGTGCCGAGAATCTCGGCCTTTTTGCCTTCGCCGGTGGAGCGTTTCTCTGCGGCAATCCGTTTTCTCTCCGAGATCATGCGATCGTACACCTTGACCCGCACGGACTCAATGTAATTCACCCGCTTGAACATGACATCAATCAGCTCAATGCCATATTGCGGGGTAGCCTTGGCTGCTGTCTCAATAATATAATTAGTGATGACGTCGCGGCCACGTTTGGGTGCGTCACCTGAACTTTTACTGGTGTCGGTCATAGTCTCCTCGGACCAGTCAGAACTGCGAATGATTTCAATAAGATCATTCTTGTTGACCATGTCCCGGACAGTGCCGTCAATGATATCGTCGAGCATCGACTGAGCCCGGTTTTCGGTCTTGACTGCCTGCATATATTTCAGGGCATCCACAATCCGCCAGCGGGCGGTGACATCAAGATAGACGTAGGTTTTGTCCCTGGTCGGGATCTGATTGGGGTCGCCATCCCAGATCTGGATCTTTTTGTCAAAGAGGTTGACGTGCTGGATAAAGGGGACTTTCAGGTACAGGCCTGCTGTGGTCTTTGGGGTGCCGACCGGAGCGCCGAACTGGGTAATTACCGCCTGCGTACCTTCTTCCAGAATAAAGAAACCATCAAAGATGACCACAATGCCCAAGAGGATGAGACCGGTCAGGAAAAATTGAGCGATTTGTTTCATTTCAGTTTCCTTGTGGTGTCTATTTGGATTTCATGGAGTTCAAAGGGCCTTGAGTGGCGGAGAGGTTGAGCAGGGGCAGGGGGGATTTCTGGTCTTCATCGATAACATAGACAGATGCCACCTCAGGCATGATTGTCTGCATGGTCTCCAGATACATCCGTCTGCGGGTGACCTCCGGGGCGTTTTTATATTCCTTGAGAATAGCCAGAAAACGTCCTGTCTCGCCTTGGGCCTCATTGATTCTGGCCGCGGCATAACCATGGGCCTCTTCAATGCTTTTTTTGGCATCGCCACGGGCCTTGGGGATGACCTTGTTGTAGGTCTCTTCCGCCTCATTGACCATGCGTTTCATGTCCTGGTCTGCCTCGTTGACCTCGTTGAATGCCGGTTTGACAGGTTCAGGAGGGTTGACATCCTGAAATTGGACGGTGCCGATGGACACTCCTGCCTCCAGCTCATCCAGTTGTTTCTGGAGCTCTTTTTTTGTATCTGCCGCCAGAAGGTCGCGGTGGCCGAGGACATAATCAAAGTCCATATTGCCGACCACCCTTCTGGTGATACTCTCTGATATGTCGCGGACCGCTTGACGGACATCTTTGACCTTAAAAAGAAACTTTAAGGGGTCGTTGACCCGGTACTGGACGATCCAGGCGACATTGATCACATTGGTGTCAGCCGTGAGCATCAGTGATTCCATGTCAAAACCGCTTCGATCAAAGGTGCTTTGCTGGCCTGGGGAGCGGCTGCGAAAACCAAATTCTTCTTTTCGAATCTCTTCCACATCTACCTTGTACAAGGTGTCGATCAGGGGGAACTTGAAGTGCAGTCCTGATTGAGTGGTTTGGGAGTATTGTCCTAGACGGAGCACAACCCCTACCTCACCTGGAGATATCTTGTAGAAAGAGGCATAAACCGCTTGCAGGATCAGGATGGCAAGGATGAAGGTCAGGAGCTTGCTGATCCCAGCCAAGGGGTTCCCTGGCTGGGAGGGAGTGCCTTGCCCGGAACCGCCTATGTTTGGTTTTTTTGACTCCGAAAAGGTATCTTGCAACTTTTTGATGAAGAGGGCTATCCATTCTTCAGGGGTTTGGGGTTTTTTCTTTTGGCCCCATGGAGGCTGTTGGTCCTGACTGGACATAGAGTTGTTCTCCTGTGTTCGCTGTGGAGTGAAAGGGCGGTGTATATTCTTTGAACCTTGAAAAATGATTGTATAGACTAAGCGTTCTGCAAAGGATTGCAAGTCAAAATGACATGTCTCTGGGCGAGGTAAAGGGGCAATCCTTCCCTGACCGGCGGATTAGGGGCGGAGTGCCAGCAGCCAACTGCCAATAAGCAGGGTCAGAAAGAGGAGAAAGAGGACACTTTGGAGTACAAGAGAATGGCGCAGGCTGTGGAGCGGTTCGCGCCCCAGGGCTTGTCCAAAAATCAGTCCACAGAGCAGTCCGAAAAGGTGGGCGCCCAGGTCTGTCCGTTCACCGGAACTGCCTAAAATGGCCAGAAGCGCTGATCCTGCCATCAGTGGCATGAGAAAGTGAGAACCGGTGATTCTTTTTCGGCTTAGGTGGGTGAGGGTGGCCAGCATGCCAATGACTGCAAATACTGCCGTGGAAAAACCGACAAACTGATGATCTGGGCCATGAATAAGGATATTGATCAGGTTGCCGCAGGCGGCGGTGAAAAGTATGGAGAAAAGTCCAAGTCCAGTGCCGGTAATCCGGCAGAAAAAATGAACGAGCCACCCGCCGATGAGGCAGTTACTCAGCAGGTGGATTGTATCGGCATGCAGGGTAAGGGCAGTCAACAGGCGCCACCATTCTCCCTCGTGGAGAATGCGTTCCCCGTCTCCTGCCCCTTGTGTAAACCAGACGGAGTGTGTTGCCCAGGGACCGGTTACGGAAAAAAAGAGGATCAGGCTGCCCATCAGGAGAAGAGTTGGTGGTTGCAGCAGTGGAGTAAAGTCATGGTCTGGTGCTGGAGGGAGTGGCGGCCAGTCTTGATTTTCGGCAAAATAGCTCTCGAGTTCATGGATTGCCCGCAGTTCCTTGTCGGCTGGCACTAAAAGCTGCCAGTTGTTGTGGTCAGAGAGAATGTGGTGCGGGATCTGGACAGCAGACAGTACCAGGTCCCAAGTGTCGGCTGTCTCCTCCAGGTCGGTAATGAGCAGGAGGTGATCTGGGATTGGTTGAGGTTGGGGTGGCATATCTTTTTAGGAGCCGTTACCAGATAACCATAATATCTCTGACCATTTCGTTACGGCTCCTTATGCTGGTTGCGGCATTTCAATGTTATCGTTATTTTTGAGCGACGGCCCAGATAGAATAATATACCTATGTCCAATTTTCAGTTAATAATTACCGTTCTGCTCCCGATTGCGCATGAACACTATACTTTTAGCCTGAACAGGATTGGCTGGTGTGGAAAATGTCAAACCTGCACAGGCTGGAAGTTAGATCGATAATTACTGAGAATTGAGCAGAGCCATTTAGAATAATAGAAACAATAGGCAAAGGATGGTTTGGGTCTTATTCTTCTGGCCACCACTTTAGCCATTAAATACTCTTTTGGCAAAGAGATGGATTGCTTTTGTGGCTGTTTTGTCAGGGATGGCAGAGGGAAACAGGGATTGGCTGGGAAATGGAGTTCATCAGGATTGCGGGAAATAGCGTTTCGTGCTATACGGCAAAGGCTGGCCGGATATATGTTTGCAGGCAGAACGAGAGAGACAAGAGTGGCAGTCCAATAAAAAAAGGGTTCCAACCTTGAGAGATTGGAACCCTTTAATCAATTTGGTACCGTAGAGAAGACTCGAACTTCCACGAGGAAACCCCCACTAGGACCTGAACCTAGCGCGTCTACCATTCCGCCACTACGGCACAACGAGGAACAATATGCTTGTCTGGACGTTTTTTGTCAAGACTTTCTTGGTGATGAGTTTAAAAAAAGAGAACGATGTAGGGTATAATGGAAATTTTCAGAGAACTTGAGGCGATTGAGAACACGTTTCCCCATGCCTGTGTCACTATCGGCAACTTTGATGGGGTGCATCTTGGACATCAGATGTTGTTTGCGGAGGTGGTGCAAAGGGCCTACCGCCACCATGGCACCAGTGTTGCCATCACCTTTGATCCCCATCCTCTGCAGGTACTTCGGCCAGAGGGGATCAAGCTTATTTCCACCTGCGCCCAGAAAATAGAGCTGATTGGTCATGCCGGGATTGATGTCCTGGTGATTGTGCCTTTTACCTTGCAGTTTGCTGCCACTTCGGCCGTTCATTTTGTTGATGAGATCCTCAAGAGACGTATAGGGGTCAAAGAATTGGTGGTCGGTTATGATTATGCCTTTGGCAAGGGCAGGACTGGCGATATTCCTTTTTTGCAAAAACAGGGGCAGGAAAAAGGGTTTCCCGTGACTGTTGTTGATGCCCATTATGAAAATGGGATGGTGGTTAGTTCAACGAAGGTGCGGGAATTGATAGCAGAAGGGCGGATGGCGGATGCGAGAAGGCTGCTTGGCCGTTTCTATCAGATCCGTGGTGAGGTCCAGATTGGGAAACAGCGCGGTGGCAAGGAAATAGGTTTTCCTACGGCCAATCTGCATCTGGATGTGGAAGACCTGATTCCCAAGATCGGTGTTTATGTGAGTCAGGTGATCTGTGACGGCAAATGTTATGGGGGGGTCTTGAATATTGGCTATAATCCCACTTTTGGTGAAGAGAAGCTGGTTGCTGAAGCCCATATATTTGATTTTAATCAAGATATTTATGGAAAACCCATAAAGGTGAATCTGTTACAGTTCTTGCGCGGAGAACAAAAGTTTGCAGGCGTTCAGGAACTTGCCGCCCAGATCGGCCGTGATGTGGTCCTGGCAAAGCAAGTGCTGGCGGCGCAGCAGAACGAATTAACCCTTTCCTGTGAAGAAAAGTTTAATAGTTGATTCCGGCCAGATGGGGGTATATCGAGATACCTTCGGGAATCGTTGCATGGATTTTCTTCTTGCAAGTGCGTTGAAGGTGTCTATAGTGTATGCGATTTAGTGACTTGGGGAAAATCTGCGTTTTTTGCAAATTATTTTCATAAGGTCTTCCCTGGTGAATGAAGGTAAAGATAAATTAGCGATGGTGGTTGTTATGTCAGAACAGTTGCAGGAAAATTTACCAAAAATTATTGAAGAGTTTGAAAAGAAATGTCAGCAGAGTCCTAATAATGTGATGGCACATCATCATCTGGGTCTGGTTTATTTGAAAGCCGGCCGTGTGGATGACGCCATAAAAATGCTTGAACGGGCTATTGCCATTGATCCCATGAGTGGTGAGAGCATGATCAACCTGGGGGCCATTTATTTCGGTAAGGGGGATCTGGCGAAGGCCCAGGAACTGAATGAAGAGGCGATCAGGGTTATGCCTGAAACCGCTCAGGCCCATGCCAATATGGGGTTGATCTGGCAGCAGCGCAACGAGCTTGATAAGGCGATAGCGGCTTACGACAAGGCCATTCAGTATGATCCCAAGCTGGCTACGGTATGGATGAATCTGACCTCGGTATTGACCATGAAGGGTGAAGACGCACGGGCTCTCAAGGCGGCGCGCAAGGGCGTGGAAATTGATCCTGATTCTCCTTTGGCCCAGAATAATCTGGCGGTGGCTCTTTTCTTCAGTAGAGATTTCAAGTCGTCCAAGGAGCATATGGAGAAGGCCAGAGAGCTTGGCTATTCCGTGGATCCTAATTTTGTAAATCGCCTTAATCAAGAGTTGGCATAAAGCAAGAAATACGATCTGTAATCAATTGATATCTTATGAGTAAGCAACGAATAACAACACCACCGTGGTGTCCCTTTTGTGGCCAGAAGGTTGGGCGGGCAACGGATGGCATAGAACGGAAGATGCATGAGTTCAAGGTGGGGCGTTGTGAATGTGGAGCGGTTTATAGCTGTGATCCCACTGGCCATAATATCGGGTCGGCTATTGTCGAGACCTTGGTCCTGGCCTGTGACAATAACTGGGATCTGGCCTGGGATCTGTTGCCTGAAGATGACTATCTGACTGGCCGGGTGGAAGATTATGATGAATTAACCCACCAGGTTATCAATACCAAGAATATTGATGGTCGTCCTGTGCGAGGGGTCCTCTACTTTGTGCGTCTGCACACGGCAATCACTGAGATTTCCAAGCGGGTTAAAGAGAAAAAATCTGCCCAGGCCAGTCAATTCAATGCCGAATCAGAGCAGATTCCCCTTGTTATGGAGCCTGTTCGGGATCCAAAACGGAAAAAAGTCAAGGCTACCAAGCAGGATGTAACTCGATATACTGATTTGGGTGATATCGATGCCCTGGTCGCCCTTTGTTTTGATGACAAAAAGACCCTGCGTCTGTTGCAACGGTTGTTGTATGAGCCGGACGAGGGGAAACGATGGCGGATCGCTAGGATTATCGGTCAGGTTGCATCCCGGGTTGCCAGCAGGGAACCAGGCCAGGTGGCTGAGATGCTGCACCGGCTTTTTGAGGCCTGTTCCGATTCCGCTGCCACCCCTTGGGGTATGGTGGAGACTTTGGGAGAGGTCATCTCCGGGCGGCCTGATATCTTTGGTGCCTTTACCCGGCATCTCTTGAACTATATGGGGGATAGCTCCACGCAGAGCCAGGTTGTCTGGGCACTCAGCAAGATTGCTCGGGTGCGGCCGGATCTGATCCGTGCAACCCCTTTCTACAATCTGTTTCATTTTATGGATCATCCCGATCCCGCCATGCGCGGTCAGGTTGCCCGTCTGTTGGGCCGTATTAATGCAACAGAGGTCGCAACCCAGCTTATGGCGCTCACTCAAGATATGGCTGAGTTGTCGATCTGGGAAGATGCAAAATGTACTCAATATACCGTCTCAGCCCTGGCCCAGGAGGCTGTGGCCAGGATTCAAGGAGGAGAAGTCCAGAAATGACCAAGACCACCCTGCAACCCCTACAGAATATCGCCCCGGTAAATCAGAAGAAGAAATCCTCTGATCCTGCCCAGGCGCAATATGAGGAAGGAAAGGATTTCTTAGAGAAGAAGGAGCTGGCCCAGGCCGCCCTTGCCTTTCATAATGCCCTTTTGGCCTATGAAGAAAAAAATGACCAGAACGGAATTGCCAATGCCGCTAACCAGCTTGGCCATGTTTGCCTTGAGCGTCAAGACTATGAAATGGCATTGAAACATTATCAGCGGGCCTGGGATATCTGTGAAAAGCAGGATGATCCGATGAGTCTGATTGCCCTGTCGCAAAAGCTTGTCTCGGTGCGCCAGGGGCTGAAACAGTATCCAGAGGCCGTTAGGCTTTGTCTTGATATGCTGGAGTCGTATAATCTGAACAATAATCCGCAAGGGGCTGTTGAGACCTTGGAACGAATGGTTGGTGTGTATATTGAAGCGGGCGATACAGCCAGGGCTGCCGATGGGTATCGGACGATTGCCTCCATCCACTCCAAGTATAAGCACAAAAATATCGCAGAGCGTTTTATGGAAAAAGCGCAGGCGCTGGAAGAGGCTGTCTGAGACAGGCCAAAGGACGGGTCATGTTTACAGGCATTGTCGCAGGTACGGGCATATTGCGGGGGAGACGAGGCGCTGGCGGTGGTCTGGCCTTTGACCTTGAGGCGGGATTTGATCTGGCTGACCCGGAAGAAGGGGAGTCCATTGCCATTAATGGTATCTGTCTGACGGCGTATGCCATAGCATCCCGACGTTTCACTGTGGATGTATCGCCTGAAACCCTGACGCGTTCTACCCTGGGAGAGCTTAGCGTTGGCGCTTCGGTCAACATGGAACGGGCCTTGCGGCTGTCTGACAGGTTGGGAGGACACATCGTTTCCGGTCATGTTGATTGCGTGGCCACAGTGCGGGAACGACGACCTGCAGGTGCCTTTACCCTTTTCACCTTTTCCTTGTCCGAGCAATGGAGCCGGTATGTTATTGAAAAGGGATCGGTTACGATTGATGGGGTCAGTCTGACCGTGAACAGTTGCAGTGCCGGGAGATTTGAGGTCTCGATTATTCCGCATACCCTGCAGGTGACTACCCTTGGTCGGTTAAAGATTGGTGACCGGGTGAATATCGAGGTCGATATTATCGGGAAATATGTGGAAAAGCTTCTTGCCGGTCAACCCTCTGAGTCTTCCGGACAGGAACAGGGGAAGATTAATTCTGCCTTTCTGGCAGAGCATGGCTTTTTTTGATTCTCTCTACTTCTTTATGGGTGAAGGGGTAAAATACAGGTTCTTTAAAATACAAGGTATGTGATCATGGCAGTCAGTTCAATTGAGGAAGTAATAAAAGATATCAAGGCCGGGAAGATGGTTATTCTGGTTGATGATGAAGATCGGGAAAATGAGGGCGATCTCTGTATGGCTGCTGAGGCGGTCACCCCTGAGGCCATTAATTTCATGGCCAGGCATGGCCGGGGATTGATCTGTCTGACCCTGAGCCCGGATCTCGTGGATAAATTGCAATTGCCGATGATGGTGAATGATAACCAGTCTCCTTACGGTACCGGTTTTACTATCAGTATCG
>CAISPV010000007.1 GCA_903887485.1 uncultured Desulfobulbaceae bacterium
ACCGTTGCCATTCATGTCAGGAATCGGGCTGAAACTGATCGGCCCACCGAATGGGTTACAATCAAGGGTCCCCATGGTTGCCAGTGTAGCAATGGTGAATCCCTGCAGGCCTGCAATACCGTCATACATGCCCATCTGCATAGCCGTTCCAGATGGGAAGCCCATGGCAGCATCAAACTTCGAGGTCATCATGCCCACGCACATTTCGATGGTGGCGCCGGGTCCGAACATGGAACCGGTAGTACATGTGGCACCGGGTACAATCTCACCGGTCATAGGATTAAAGAACGCACTGTCAGCCTTCTGACCCATACCACACATCGCGGTACAGTCAAAGTCAGCAAACATGGCGGTCCAGTTCTTGATCAGATCATAACCACCAACCATCATACCGGCCTTATCCATCGGCTGGACATAGCCTTCAAAGAAGCCCACTGAATTTTCGTTATAGTTCGGGTTGGCAACCATATAGAAGTTTTGAGGAAGACCTTTAACCTTGTCCACAATTTGTGGTGCCTTACTGGAGTGACAGCTCACACAGCCGCCCCGTTTGGAACCACCGAGAGCCCATTCCTCAGGGACAACACCGTGAGTTACGTCAAAGTCGGCCTCAACCAGATTCAGGAAAGTGGCATGGGGCGCATCAGAGCCATTAACGCCGGCTGCAAAACCTGCCAGCATGGCATCAACCTCTGCCTTGGTATCAACTTCCAGGCCGTCAGCCAGCTGGAAACCGTCAAACAAGGGGAAGGTGTTGGCGCCGCTTAAGCGGAAATCAAACTTGGTACAATCTGTCCGATCCGTACAGGCGTTACCAGCGTTAACACCACCGACACAAGTTCCAACAGGTCCACAGACACCGTCACCTTTACCTGTTGCGGTTAAATCGGTACCGTTATCACGAACAAACGCGGCGACCAATGCCGTGTCACGAGTCTTAACTGGACCATTCAACAGAGATCCATAATTCGGACTACCGTTAATGGAGGAGAACAAGGCAACCGTTCCTTTGCCACTATTACAGGCAGCTCCTACAAGCAGCCCAGTAACATCGATAGGAGGTGCAACTTGATGAGATACATTATCAACACAGACAGTGGCACTATCATCTGTGACCACATTGTGATTCGGCAATTCCTGGAACCAGGTCGGCATGATTGAAGGCAGTACCGGATAGATCTTGGCTGGATTAACACCAGGTTCTTCAGGAAGATTGGCATCCTTGACAGCCCATCTGTGCAGGGAAGGCACAGTATTATGGGAACCGGTCATCAGGTCAAAGTTCCAGTCCAGGACGTTTCTCTGAGCTTGATGCCAGAATCCGGCTGACCAGTCGCGGTATTTCAGACGACCGGGCGCAGAATAGGTTTCCGGGATATGACAGGTCGCACAAGCGATCTTCTCGAAATGGACCTGCGGAAAGCCGGCATGGGTTGGAGTTGGTGCGGCACCTGCATGGGGATGGGTGTGAGTAATATGACAGGACTCACAGGTTATACTATTGTCCAGATTGTTCTTAGCCTTGGTATCAGGGAAAGAATCTCCCTGGGCAAACATATGGTCCATTCCGTAAACACGCTCTGCAGGATAATTCACACCGTGCGATGTGCGGGCAGGAATATCAACATATCCTTTACCACCAACAATGCCGTCGTTTTCTGTACCGAGGGCATAATGACAGGTAGCACATTGCATACCGGCCATATTATGAACATCGATGTCCGGCATTTTACCAGGAATTGGATCACCGGCGTGAGGAATAGTACTACCATCCCGATTTGTACCACCCATAGTAGAAGGAACCAATGGGGTCATACCGTATCTGCCATTGGCTCCAAAGGCGTCACCGGCGGCACTGACCTTATGGGCACGTTTACCCATACCGGTCTTACAACCGAATTCCTGGAAGAAATCGTCATTTGCAGCAGTGGGTCCGTTGTCGGTGTCGAGGTCTTCGTACCGACCATCCATTCCAGCGGGGGTACCGGTTTTATGATCCGGACGATAGAGGAGATCGAAGTTGCCATAACCGGTTTTCATCGCCATCATGTTGGGCAGCCCCATGGTATTATCGACACGGGCATGGCAGACAGCGCAGTTTTCGCTCTTGGGTACGTCAGCTATCCTGGAACCTAATACGGTAACAGTACTTGTACCCCAGTCGACACCGGTCAGCTTACCAGCGGTCCATACACCTTTGGCGCCGGCGCCCATGGCGGCTGCCAGACCTGGTTGATATTGTTTCAGGGCGAAGTTACGGTTGAACATGTCATACTCGGTAACACCGGTAGCCAAGCTGGTATTAAGGGTACGACCATAGGGAGTGTAACCTGTCGCAGTTCCGATACAGGATGGATCATAGAGAGGTCCGATCTTGTTGGTTCCGTCGCATCCCACAGTCTTCAGCCAGGCAGCGCCCGGATTGGATTCCTTGAGATGGCACATCAAACAGTCCATCTCGGCCTTGTTGCTCATGCTCATGTAACCAGCAGTTTGAGTCACATAACTTTGGCCATTATCAAGTCCTGCATACTTGATCTGAAAGGCATCACCTTTTGCAGATGTAGCGGAGTACCAGTTCATATCACGGTCATACTCCATCTGGCCACCACCGACATGACAGACACCGCAATTCTCTACCCAGCTCTGGGCACCCATTTCAAATGATTTTTTGTTGGAAAGAGGATCAACATTCTTAGCCGCCAACTGGCGGTTTGAAGGAGGTCAGTACTTACCAAACATACCGCCAGAATTTTCGAAGTACTTAGCGCCCCAAGCCACACGCATGTTGTGACCATAATCCTCGTCACGCCCCTCCTGGGAATGACGACTGGTGCTAAAACCATGCTTATAGGCCTTGGTATTAAAGCTGACCCATTCCACTTCATCTGTAGCCTGATTTTGAACACCCTGGGTCTTCACAACGGTCTTGGTAGCACCACCACCATGATAACCACCCTGAGCAGCGCCGTTTATTCTTGCCGCAGTATTTGTGTTCTCGTCTACAGTCTCACTATGACAGCCGCTACAGGTTGCCCTGGGGTTGTACGTCTCATTTTGAGTAGTTGCATGCTTGCCGGAGTTAATATCACCCGGGGTATTCCACGTCTTCAAGGTCACATCAGGATGGGCACCGACAAAGGCACCAAAACCCTGACTTGCGACAAGCAGTGAGGCGGTAGTCAGAGTTGAGAGTAATATACCTCTCTTATACCTCTTTTTCATAATACTCCTCTGTATCTTAGGATTCATTTTTTCCTTCCCTGTTTCAGTCTTCATTCATTGAGAATATCTAGAATATCTGACTGAAACAGCTCCCTGGTGAACAATGTGATTTGGGGGGAAACCTCATTGTTCGTTGATTTCGCCAATAGGAGAAATCAATATCTGTTATAGCAAATTCCAGGCCATCACAAGAGAAATTCATTTCAAGAAAGTTTTTTCCTTATATTTCAATAAGTTCAACACAAAAGGACACCAGCACAACGTTAAATTTAACACAAATATAAATAACCTGACTTGCTCTTGAGCGTTTCGCCTTAGACAATTCGCCCCTATCTCATTTGAATACTTCACCCTATAAAAAAACCCAAAGATACTGATATTAAAAGGATTTTAATCACCACAAAGCCATGGGTGAAATAACACGCCACCCTCCCCTCAATATGGGTTATTTACCCCGATATTTTTTACATTAACCTCCGATAAACTCGACCTGCACCACATTCCTCCGTGGAGCACCTACGAACTCAGAACGTATTCCTTTAACTACTGCACTCCCCCAGAATGCTCGTGCTTGACTTTAGCCGCGCTCAGTTTTGAGCTGGGGTCATATCTCGATGCACAAAATCAAGAGCGGCCATTCAACATGTGTATGCCCAGCAGTTTGAGATGTACCGTAGCCGAATGAATCGTTGTGATGACCGGATAGTCAATATCTCTCAGCCCCATGTCCGGCCAATTGTTCGGGGAAAAGCAGGACACGATGTGGAGTTTGGCTCAAAGATAAGCGTGAGCCTTGTTGATAACATTGCCACGATTGACCATCTGGGCCGGGATGCCTTCAATGAGGGCCAAGACTTGCAGGCTCAGGTGGAAAACTACAAAACCAGATACGGTTATTACCCTAAGGTCGTTCTTGCTGACGGGATTTACGGAACCAGAGTGAACAGGAACTACTTGAAAGAAAAAGGAATTCGTTTTGGAGGCAAGCCGCTTGGCCGTCCCAAAAAACAAACAGAGCTGAACGCTGAAGAGATCAAGAACTTAAAGGCACAGCGGAAACAGGATGCCTTGGAGCGCATTCCCATTGAAGGAAAGTTTGGTCAAGGGAAGAACGGCTATCGCCTTAACTATATCCGAGCCAGGACAATGAAGACAGCCAAGGCATGGATAAGAAGCATCTTTCTGGTGATGAACCTGCTGATTCTCAACAGGATTATTCAGCCTTGAAAGCGTACACTGTACAATTTAGTTTTTGGCGATATTTTTCAGATCAATTCTTGTTTTTGATGCTGGATTTTGAATTGTTTGGATTGAAAACCATGCGATCATCCAGAGAGAGAGAGAGAAGACTTTTTGAGGAAACTCTACTTATCGACAGGCCCTCTCGAAGACGCTAACAATAAAATCAAGAGAATGCAGAGAAAAGCCTATGGTTACAGAGATATGGAATTATTTAAACTGAAAATAATGGCCCTTCATGAAACAAAGTACGCTTTAGTCGGATGAACCACTTTTCCGAACGGAACAAGTTATGATGTAGTGTACCGGAAAGGGAAGCTAGTGGAGAAGCGGCATTGAAGGTAGAGACTGAAGGCGAAGGTACTAGGGAAAAACTTCTGGTTCCCATGCGGCGCATGGGAACCAGATTCAACATTCTCTATTTTTTTTCCTCAAGCATCTTCTTCAGCTTATCTTTATAGATGGTAACTTTAGCATGTTTTTTAAGTTCCTTTGTCCATGCATCCTTGCGTTTATCCTGAGAATATACAGCAAG
>CAISPV010000008.1 GCA_903887485.1 uncultured Desulfobulbaceae bacterium
GATCAGAAATATGCAGGCCTGTGGGGTTGCAGGACTTTTTAGTTGTGTCGTCTGTATGCTGTTGCTTTTTTTAGGTTGGCAGTTTGCTGGTAAAATTTTATTTACGATCAGTTTGTTCTTGCTACTTGCCTCTCTTGGCATTTCTTTCCGGGAAATTTTGCTCTCTGTTGAGGCGCTTAATATGGAGTTATGCTCGATGGAGAGCAAAGGCGGGTCTTACAAAGAGGGGATTTAGTGGCTCTTCGCTGTTTAAAGTGGATAACTTGAGATCAAGTGTTCCGCCTATGAGGTTAGATCATCGCCGTAAGATTTCGTCTCGTGCGATAGCCTCTGACCTTTGCCTTGGCAGCCTGGATCAGGCTATTGATGCCTTCCAGAATGCCATTGTTAATATGGGACTGAAACCAGCGCCGTACACCGTTGCAGTGCTGTTTTATAGTATAAGTATCCTGTTTAATTGGAGTTTCGTTAAAAAGTCATTCTCATCCCAAAGAATTGCATCATTTTCAGTCCTAACGATTCAGGGTCAAGTCGTAAGGATAACAATCGGCCTAAGAAGAGTTTCCTCAAAAAGCCGTTCTTTCCCTGAACGATTTGTGGGCACCCAACCCAAACCATTCAAGATCCGGCATCAAAGACAAGAGTCGATCTGAAAAATATGGCCCAAAAATAAATTTTAGAGAGAATTCTTTCAAGGCGTGAAAAATCCTGCTGAGGATCATCAGGTTCATCACCAGAAAGATGCTTCTTATCCATGCCTCGGCGGTTTTCATTGTCCTGGCCCGGATGTGATTCAATCGGTAGCCGTTCTTTCCCTGACCAAATTTCCCCTCAATGGGGATACGCTCACGGGCATCCTTTTTCCGTTGCGCCCTTGTGTTGGCTCTCATATTAGTTAACAAAAATCAGACCATTTTTCTCAGAATGAATTATATCGAAGGAGAGAGAATTCAAATTGATTGAACCCTTGTTTTGAAAGGTGGGGAAGTGACCCGTTAGCCGCGAGCCACTCCCCCCTCCATGCCGGATTAGCAGATCCAGCAGGAGTTATCTCCTTGATAATCCCAGTCGATATTGACGTCAACCAATTAGCCATTCTGGGCAAGAAATATCTCTGGCAAAAGCCTTCTGCCTGTCCCAGATGTGGTGGTCACCTTTGGTGGCATGGCTTTGTACTGGCCTATCCGGCCTGCCTTGCCGAAGCCGTATTTTTCCGTCGTCTTCTTTGCCCTCACTGTAGATCCGTACATCGCTTGCGGCCAAAGTCATACTGGCGCCGCTTTCAATCCTCCGTTGCCACTATCGAACAGGTTATTGCTCATCGCCAGAACAATGGCCGCTGGAGCCCTGATTTGCCCCGGCCTCGCCAACGTCAATGGTGGCGCAGACTCCAGAAGAAATCACTGCTCTGTCTGGGTCTATCTTTTGTTGGTTCACTCTTCGATTCCTTCCTGACCCTGATTGAGGCCGGCGCCATTCCGGTCAACAGCGTCATGGAATGTGACGACGGATGAGTCAGCCAGCTACCCTACCGAACTGTATCCCTGCTCAGCCATTCCTGAATAGAGTATGCCATGGAACGATAATGATCTTTCCATTCAAACCAATTTTCAGGAGGTGAAGCATGAACCAAGAACAACGAGAGGAGATTGCCCGGTTCCGATTCGGGGTTATCAGTGATCTGGTTGGGGCGGTACGCCTTGAACAGGGCGAGACTGCCAAACTCATTCAGAGTAAGAGCGAACAGCGGTACAATATTCCCGGTTCGCATCGGACCAGGATCTCAAAATCTACCATCTGGCGCTGGGTCAGATGTTACGAAAACAGCAACCGGCAACTTTCTGCACTCTACCCCGAGCATCGTGCAGACATTGGCAAGTCCCGTCGTGTCGATGATGACACGATTCTGGCTTTAACCCGGCTCAAGAAGCAAAAACCCAGTGTGCCGGTCAATCGACTTCTGCAGGAGATGAAGGAGAAATCTCTGATCACACCGGGGATTACCCTCTGTCATTCCACCGCCTACCGGATATTAAAGCAGGAAGGTCTTTCCAGCCGCCAGCTGATGCCCCCGGTCGACCGCCGCCGTTTTGAGGCCGAATTTCCCAATGATATCTGGCAATCGGATGTCATGCACGGCCCATCGGTAGAAACTGAGGGCAGAATGCATAAGGCATATCTCATTGCCGTACTTGATGACCACTCACGACTTCTGCCCCATGCCCAGTTTTTTCTTTCCGAACGACTTGTATCCTGGCTTGATGCCTTCCGTCAGGCACTCCTGGCCCGGGGGTTACCCAGAAAACTCTATGTCGACAACGGTGCCGCCTTCAGCTCCAAGCATCTTGAGCATATCTGCGCCTCCCTCGGTATCGCTCTTATCCATACGCCACCATATACTCCGCAGGGCAGGGGGAAAATAGAACGATTCTTCCGTACCGTCAGAACTCGCTTTCTTCCCTACTTTCAGGGTGGCACCCTTCTTGAACTGAACATCGCCTTTGATCTGTGGCAGAACGAATACCACCAGCGGATCCATTCCAGTACCGGGGAAACACCCTTTGCCAGGTTTGCCCGTCATCTGGAGATCATCAGACCAGTTCCGGCCGATCTTGAGGATCACTTCCGTAAAGAGGCACGACGGCGAGTGGCCAAGGATCGAACCGTCTCGCTGGATGGCCGACTCTATGAGGCCCCGACCAGGCTGATCGGTGAATATATCCAGCTGCTCTATCACCCGGACAGGATGGAGCAGGTGGAAATCTATTATAAAAACAGTTCACACGGATTGCTGGTGCCGGTGGATCTTCGAATCAACTGCACGGTTAAACGGAAACGCGACAAGGACCAACTCGTAAGCCAGGAACAGAGCAATAAGCGTTATGACACCGGCAAGCTCTCTCTGACCGAGGAGAGGGAGGCACAATCATGAGCGCCAATAGTTATCAGATGTTCTTTGGGTTGCAGCGCCAGCCATTTGTCGCCGACCTCGACCGTAATCATATCCTTGAAACAACCGACCTCCTGGCTGCTGCCGACCGCCTGGAATATGCCATTGGTATCGGCGCTATCGCCATGGTCACCGGTGAGGTAGGATCGGGAAAATCAACCGCGCTCCGGTGGGCTGCCGGACGTCTCCATCCCTCAAAATATCGGGTGCTGTGGATAACCGCCACCTCGGGATCCATCTTGGAGTTCTATCGGCAGCTTTTAGCCGAGCTCGACATCAATACAGCATCCTCATCCCGGGCTGTCCTCACCAGATTGATCAAGACTCAAATTGTTGACCTCGCACAAGGCAAAAAAGTACGGCCGGTACTCATTGTCGATGAAGCATCTTTGCTGCGGCTTGATGTCTTCGCCGAACTCCATACCATCACCCAGTTCGAAGGGGATTCAAAACCATGGCTGCCGGTTATTCTTGCCGGCCAGATCAACCTTGTCGACAATCTGCTTTACCGCACTGCTGTCCCTCTGGCCTCAAGAATTGTCACCAGAAGTCATTTTCACGCCGTCAACCGTGAGGCCATGGAAGATTACCTCAATCACCATCTTAAAATCGCAGGGCTCAAACACAATCCGTTTGAAGCCACCGCCATCACCGCCATACACCAGGGAGCCGGCGGACTCTTTCGGACGGCTAATCATCTCGCACGGGGTGCTTTAATTGCCGCCGCCAGTGAAAAGTCGCAAACCGTAACCGCCGATCATGTCAGACTCGCTGCTTCGGAGATTCTGCTTTAAGCATCGATGAATGCTGTCATTGATCGA
>CAISPV010000009.1 GCA_903887485.1 uncultured Desulfobulbaceae bacterium
CCGGTATTACCTCAGCAGTTTTTCCAGTCACAGCTGTCTTTTTAACCACCGCTTTATTCTCAACGCTTTCACCCTGACCAAACAGCCCTTTCATGCTATCCCAGGTCTTATCAAAAAAACCTGGCTCTGCTGATGGAGGAGATACTTTATTTCCTTTGACCTGGGCAGGAAGCACCTTTGCATGAGGAGGAATACTTTCAGAGACAAGCTTCTCTGACGGTTGATTCAAGGAAACTTCTTTATCCAATTGAGTGCCGACAAGATAGGCGCCAACAAAGGTTGCGCCTTTCAGATTTGCTCCGCGAAGATCTGCCTCGGCCAGATCAGCACCACCAAATTCAACATCCCTTAAATCTGCATTTTGCAAGTTGGCTTTATTCAGAGCAGCAAGATGCAATCGTGCTTGCGAGAGATTCGCACCTTTCAGATTGGCACCTGTCAAATTTGCCCTGTCAAGATTAACACCTGAAAGATTAACGCCGGCAAGCTCACATCCAGGACAACTGCTGGTGTCTATCAGTTTTTTTCTGTTATCTTGCACCTTGCCAAGATCAATATTCTGCCCAGCAAAGGCAGGATGGCTCCAATTAAATACCACAGCACCAACCAGCACCAGCGGGACAATCTTCTTCAAACCGCTCATATTCTTTTCCTCAACAGGATAACTACCTCAAAATCAAAATCGAATATTATTTATCATCTTTCATCAACAGAGAACTCTAGAAAGATACTCCAGGCGAAGCAAACCTGTCAAGATTCATCAAGAGATGACCGCTCATAGTCTCTTTTGACACTCGTTTTTTAAGTGATCACTCTGCTATGATTTTCGGTGGACTTCATAAAGTGTCAGGAGTATTTTGGGGGAATTTTTTTTTAATATCAAACTTGCCCCTTTTCCACCCACACCTGATTAAATCGTTTTCCACACTATGGTTTCAGAGAGGAGTAAACAACCATGATTCTGGATGTACTTGAGAATGCACACCGCTATTTGGCCCTGTACAAGGGATTCGCCCTGGCATTTGAGTTTCTCAGGCGCTCGGACCTGACGGAACTGCCGGTTGCCACCTATAAGATAGACGGTGAACGTGTCTATGCAATGGTGGCCAAGGACCCCGGCTGCAAAAAAGAGGATTCCCTCCTCGAGATCCATGAAAAATACATCGATATTCAATTGGTATTGGCAGGGACCGATACTATGGGGTGGAAGCCCAGGTCATTGTGCAGACAGCCAACCGCAGAATATGATCCAGAAACTGATCTTCAATTCTTCACGGACGAGCCTGATGTCTGGCTGCCCACTCAAAGCGGGGCCTTTGCGATCTTCTTCCCCGAAGATGCGCATATGCCACTGATCTCATCAGGCCAGATCCATAAAGTCGTCGTCAAGATTGCAGTGAACCAGGCATGAAAAGTAATTTTGCATCTTGCTGTTTCTTTTGATAGAATTTTTTTGGTGCAGTTCGCAGTTAACTCCCCTTTTCAGGTAGAATCCCCGGCCGTAGCCAGCAGCCGGTAATCCATCCACCAGCAGGAGTATCCCCGATGAAAGGCGGCAAAGGAAAACTGACACTTATTGTGATGGCTGTCTGGATTTGCATCACCGGCACTTTCCTCTACTGGAGGGAGATAGACACCCGGCGGGAGGAAAAGGTATTGGCGCAAAGAACCGCCAACGCCTTTTTCCAGCAAGTCGTGATCACTCGTCTGTGGAATGCCGCCCACAGCGGGGTCTATGTCCCGATCACAACCGAAACTCAGCCCAACAAATACCTGCCGCTCCAAGGCCGGGACCTGACCGCTGACAATGGTCTCAAGCTGACCAAGATCAACCCCTCCTACATGACCAGGCAGATAGCCGAGCTGGCTATAAAAAATGAGAGCGGCATTCATTTCCACCTCACCAGCCTCAAGCCGATCCGGCCCGAGAACAAGGCGACGGAGTGGGAAGTGAAGTGGCTCAAATCCTTCGAACAGGGGGTCAAGGAACAGGGCGAATTCTTCGAAGATGGCACCATCACCTGGTTCCGCTACATGGCGCCTCTCCTTATCAGGCCCGAGTGCCTCAAGTGTCATGCCCAACAGGGATACAAGGAAGGGGACATCCGGGGCGGTCTCAGCATCGCCCTGCCCTATCCCACCCGCCCGCACCTCCAACTCTTTGTCGGCCATGGCGCAGTGGCGGTCATCGGTCTCATCTTCATCTTCATCGGCGGCACCCTCTATGAGCGGAAGCAACGCCTGTTTGACGCCACCTTCAACAGCCCGGTTCCGGCCAGCGTTACCGATAAAGATCATACAATCCTGATGGCCAACGAATCGTACTGGGCCGAGTTCGGCGCCCTCCCTGACCACCAGAAAACAATCAAGTGCCATGAACACCGACCAGGGAAATCCTGCCACACCGAAAATTGTCCACTCACCAAGATCATGGGCGGGGCGGGCGAATACGCCTACGAATCCATCAAGGAAATTGATGGGGTACCCCGGCACTTCATCGTCAGCGCCAAACCGCTGCTTGACGCCAAAGGTAAGGCGATCGGGTGTGTCGAAAGTTTCCAGGAGATAACCAAGCGCAAGCGGGCAGAGGAGGCACTGGCGGAGTCCAACTGCAAGCTTGAGGCCCTGAGCAATACGGATGGGTTGACGGGAATAGCCAATCGCAGACGTTTTGACGAGGTGCTGGCCCAGGAATATGCCAGGCATGCCCGTTCAGGGGCGGAGCTGTCACTAATCCTGCTGGACATCGACCTCTTCAAGTCGTTCAATGACTGTTATGGACATGTCGCTGGTGACGAGTGCCTGCAACAGTTTGCCCAGGTGATGGCAGATTGCGTTGCCCGTCCCGCTGATCTGGCTGCCCGTTATGGCGGTGAAGAATTCGTCTGTATCCTGCCGGAGACTGACAGCAGTGGTGCAGTTGCCATCGCCGAGAATATCCGTCGGGGTATCATGTCCCGCGCCATCCCCCACAAAATGTCGACAGTAGCGGACTGCGTCACCGCCAGTCTGGGTGTGGTAACAGTGCAGTGTACTGCCAGCGGATCGGTCGTGGATATCATTACCCAGGTTGATGAGCAGCTCTACCTGGCCAAATCCTCTGGTCGCAACCGGGTGAAATTCATCGCTGCCCACCATGTTGGGGACGGAATCAAAAGCAACCTGGTACGGCTGGCCTGGAAAGACTCCTTCTGTTGCGGCAACCTGTTGATCGACTCACAACATCAGGCCCTCTTTGACATCTCCAACGAGCTGCTCCAAGCGGTTCTCTCGGCACGTCCAGCCACGGAGATTTCCGCGATCATGACCCGACTGCTTGCCGATGTCAGACAACACTTCCACGATGAAGAATTGATCCTTGAGTCAGCAGGGTTTCCCGGCCTGAGTCAACACATCGCCGAACACGCCAAATTGCTCGCCAAGGGTCTCAAACTGGCACAAGAGTTCAAGGCATCCACTCTCACGATCGGCGATGTTTTCCAGTTTCTGGCATCCGAGATGATTATGCGCCATATACTCGAAGCGGATCGGGAGTTGTTTCCGTTCATCAACGAAGTCGGTGAGAAAGCTTGACCTCTTTTCTGTTGGTTTATCTATCGGTCTATTCCCTCGCCCACTACTACCTCTTCCGGAAGATCAGGGCGGCCTTCCTACTGGGCAGGAAAGCCAGGACAGGGATAGTCCTGTTCATGGCGGTCATGATCATAGCACCGATCGTGATCCGGCTGGCCGAAAGGGACGGCATGGAGGCCGGGGCCAGGTTTTTGGCCTATGCAAGCTTCAGCTGGATGGGGTTGCTTTTCCTTTTCGACACCCTTGCCGCTGCGGTTGATATGGTCCGTTTTCTCATCCTGGCAGCGGAAAAAATTCAGAAGCAAAAGATTACTCCGGCAAGGGTGTCGCCACGGCAACTGTTGGCGGTACAGGCAATGTTGGCGGTCGCTCTTTACGGCTATGGCCTGTTCGAAGCAGCGGATATCCGTCTGGAGCATATCGAGATCGCCAGTCCCAAAATTACGGAAAGGACTGGCAGGATACGTATTGCCCAGATCTCGGACATGCATCTGGGACTCATTGTCCGGGAGGGAAGACTCAAGAGAGTTATTGCCAGGATAGAGGAGGCAAAGCCTGATATTCTGGTCTCCACCGGCGATCTGGTTGATGGCCAGCTCAACCACCTCACCAAAGAAGCTGGATTGCTGGCGGCGCTCCAGCCGCCTCTGGGCAAGATCGCCATTACCGGCAACCATGAATTCTATGCCGGTCTTCCGGCTGCCTTGGATTTTACCAAAAAATCAGGGTTCACCATGCTGCGCGATCAAGGGGTGGTGGTCGGCGGCATCAATGTTGTCGGGGTGGATGACCCGGCAGTCAGATCATTGGGCACAGGGGACGCGAAGTCGGAGCACGATCTTCTGCTGGCTCAGCCCAAGGGAAATTTCACAGCCTTGCTCAAGCACCGGCCCGATATTGATCCCGACAGCCTGGGCCTTTTTGATCTCCAGCTTTCCGGCCATACCCACAAGGGCCAGATAGTGCCCTTCAATCTGCTCACCTGGTTTTTTTATCCCCAACAGGCCGGCCAACTCACCAGACTGAACAGCGGATTCCTCTACCTGAGCCGCGGCACCGGCACCTGGGGCCCGCCCATCCGTGTGCTGGCGCCGCCGGAGGTGACCATCATCGACCTGGTGCATACCAACTAAGTTCCCGGCAGAATGCACGGAAAGAATTGACAGAAAGGGCGTTTATCGGTAAACGATAGGCACTCTTTTCTCTCTTTATATTTTTGCGACAGCCCTGCTGGATCCCCGGCACAAGGATGAAAAGGCGTTCGCTTTCAACTCAGAAAGTGGCGTCTTTCGACCATTTTCAACGCTCGTGACTGAGAACAAGGCCCGGCTGCCAGGATTACTGATCACTTTTTTATAACAACGCCATGACCATACCACAACCAACCCCTTTTATTGCCGGCGGCCTGCCGCTGCTCATTGGCAGCCTGCCGGTCAATGACCCGCTGGTGGCCCTTCATGAATGGATCATGACGGCTACCCCGCAGATCCCCATCTGGCCGCAGTTGCCCACCAATCCTTATGAACACATGCTGCACCAGTTTGCCGAAGGGCTACCGGGCGTGGTTGAAGAATCCATTGAGACCAGTGACAGCCGCATCTATTACGATACGGAGGCCACAGGATTTGAAGAGGCGCAGCTCGCCTTTTACGAGGAATACCTGCAGACGGCCGAAGATCCGGATCTACTGCTCACCTCCCGTTTTGCCGTGAGCCGGCAGCGGGCCCAGGGCATCTACACCCTGACCGATGCGGCCGGAGATTTCATCAGCCCCACCGCCCTCAAGGGCCAGATCACCGGCCCCTTTACCATGCTCACCGGGGTCCATGACCGGGAAGACCGGCTTGGTTACTACAACCCCACCATCCGTGACATCGTGGTCAAGGGATTGGCCATGAAGGCTGCCTGGCAGGCGTTGTTCCTGAAAAAACAATCCAGTCTACCTGTCCTGATCTTCATCGATGAACCGGCCCTGGCGGGCCTGGGATCCTCAGCCTTTATCTCCATTGCCGCTGACGACATCAAGGCAGACATCAATGAGGTCAGCGCCGCCATCCACTCAGTCGGGGCCTTAGCAGGCGTCCATGTCTGCGCCAACACCGAATGGGACCTGCTGCTCAGCTCGGAAATCGACATCCTGAGCTTTGACGCCTACGGCTATTTTGACCGGCTGATACTGCTGAAAGAGCAGCTGCAGAACTATCTGGATCAGGGCAGGATTCTGGCCTGGGGCATTGTCCCCACATCGAACCATGAGGCCATTGAAAAAGAGAGCTGTGAATCACTGGTCAGGCTGTGGGAAGAGCAGGCGGCGCAACTGATTCAGCCGGGCCGGGACCTGGCTGCCATTCTCAAACAGACCCTGATCACCCCCAGTTGCGGCACCGGCTCACTGCCGCCGGTCCTGGCCCGCAAGGTGCTGGATCTGACCAGGGACGTATCCAGGACACTCAAAGAAAAATACCAGGTTTAACCTAAATACTCAGGCAAAAAAATTGAAGACTGAAGGCTGAAGACCGAAGGCTGAAGGAAACGCGTTACCAAAATACGACAAGTCAATATTGACTAACCATATAACCTTCAGTCTTCAGCCTTCAGCCTAAACACCTAAACAAGAACCTTTAACTTACCACTATCCACCATGAGTCAAGAAAACCAGCTACTGAAACAACGACGGGAAAAAGCAGAGGCCCTGGCAGCGATGGGCATCAATATCTTCAGCAACAGCTTCAAGCCGACCAACCGGATCAAAGAATTGCTGCCCAAAGGGGAACACCTGGTAGCAGAATCCTTTGATGAGACCCGGTTCACCTATTCCATTGCCGGTCGGATCATGTCCATGCGCAAATTCGGCAAAGCGGCCTTCTGCCATCTGACCGACGCCTCCGGCCAGATCCAGATCTATATCAAACAGGATACTGTGGGTGAGGAGCAGTTCGCCGCCTTCAAGAAATGGGACATCGGTGATATCGTCGGCATTGAGGGCAAGCTGTTCAAGACCCAGACCGATGAGCTCTCGGTCATGGCCGACAAGCTGGTGATGATCACCAAATCCCTGCGCCCCCTGCCCGAGAAATGGCACGGCCTGACCAATGTCGAGACCCGCTATCGCCAGCGCTATGTCGATCTGATTGTCACCCCGGAAAGCCGGGCCATCTTCCGCAAACGGGTGGAAATCATCCGCCTGATCCGTGAGTTCCTCGGCAACCGTGGCTTCATGGAGGTGGAGACCCCGATGATGCAGCCGATCCCCGGCGGCGCCCAGGCCAAACCGTTCATGACCCACCATAATGCCCTCGGCATGGACCTCTACCTGCGCATCGCCCCGGAGCTTTACCTGAAACGACTGCTGGTTGGCGGCTTTGAACGAGTCTTTGAGATCAACCGCAACTTCCGCAACGAAGGACTGTCCACCCGGCACAATCCGGAGTTCACCATGCTCGAGTTCTACCAGGCCTATGCCACCTACCACGACATGATGGATATCACCGAAGAGCTGGTCTCCTGGCTGTCGCAGGAGGTAAACGAGAGCATGGAGATCGAGTATCAGGGCACCAAGGTCGATCTCACCCCGCCCTGGCGGCGCCTGACCATGAATGAGGCCCTGACTGAGATCGGCGGCCTTGACCCGGAAATCGTCAACGACGATGACAAGGTCCTGGCCCTGGCCCGGACAACCAAAGGGGTGAAGCTTGAGCCTCTGGCCGGCCCCGGCAAGGCCAGGACGGCGCTGTTTGAACTGCTGGTGGAAGAAAAACTGATCGACCCCACCTTTATCACCTCCTACCCCATCGAGGTGTCGCCACTGGCCCGCCGCAATGAACAGGACCCCACCGTGACCGACCGCTTCGAGCTCTTCATCACCGGCCGCGAGATCGCCAATGCCTTCAGCGAGCTCAGCGACCCCATTGATCAGCGCCAGCGCCTGGAACAGCAGATTGCCGAGAAAGGCGATGATGAAGAGATCCACGCCGAGATGGACGAAGACTTCGTCCGTGCCCTGGAATACGGGATGCCCGCTGCCGCCGGCCAGGGTATCGGCATTGACCGCTTGATCATGCTGCTCACCAACTCCCCGTCCATCCGCGACGTCATCCTTTTTCCCCATATGAAACCGGAGACAGAGGACAAAGGCGGAAAGGCAGAAGGGAAAGGGCAGAAAGAACAGGGCGGATCGTGCAAAAAATGCAAAGGATAACGGTTGCATTAGGGACAGGGGACCATCCCTTGTCCTGCAAAATGCCACTTGCATTTATTAACAAATATGTTAACATCTGATTGTGCCCTATACGATCACCTATTTCTCTGATGACGTTCAAACAGATATCCTTCATATGCCATCCGGCATACTGGCTGATTATCTTCGCATAGCTGATTTACTTGAAGAGTTTGGCCCTTCACTGCGCATGCCTCACTCAAGAGCTCTCAGTGATGGTTTGTTTGAACTTCGAGCCAAGGGGCGAGAAGGCATAGGTCGAGTATTTTATTGTTATTTAATTGGTCAACAGGTCGTTGTGCTTCATAGTTTCGTAAAGAAAACTCAAGAGACACCCCGTCGTGAATTGAAAGTGGCCTTGAAACGTATGAATGAGGTGAAAAATGCTTTCCCACGCTGAATTTAAAAAAAAGGCCCTCTCTCAGCCTGAAGTGAAGGCCGCGTATGATGCCTTAGCTGATGAATATTTTCTTGCAAGAGAACTATTGCATGCCCGCGAAGCTGCCGGGTTAACCCAAGCCGAAGTAGCCAGCCGGATGCATACCAAAGCACCTGCTATTGCTCGTCTTGAAGGCGGCGGCAAGCACTCTCCTTCCATTGAAACACTGCGTAAATACGCCTCGGCAGTTGGTTGCAAACTTGAAGTACGCCTAGTTCCCACAAAGGGATTATAAATGTACGAGTGGTTTATCAGTTTCCGCTATCTGCGGGCCCGGCATAAGCAGCGCTTCATCTCGCTGATCTCGCTGATCTCAGTTGCCGGCATCACGGTCGGGGTCATGGCCCTGATCGTGGTGCTGGCCGTCTATTCGGGCTTCACCAACGGCCTGCGCGACCAGATCCTCGGCATCAATTCCCATATCATCGTCCAGTTGCCGGGCGGCTCCATTCGTGACTACGAATCGCTGCGCAAGCAGATCCTCACTGTTGCCGGCGTCACCGGGGCCACCCCGTACCTCTACACCCAGACCCTGATGAGCGGGGCCACCGGCGGCAACGGCGTCATCCTGCGGGGCATTGACCCGGAAACCGCCAAAGGGGTGATCAAGCTGGAGAAGCAGATGATTCGCGGCTCCATCCACGACCTGACCCCGGAGCCGGACAACCGGGTGCCGCATGTTATCCTCGGCAAGAATCTGGCGGAGGAACTGCACGTCAAGGTCAATGACAAGGTGCGGCTCATCTCCTCTTCCGGGCCTCTCACCCCCATGGGCGTGATCCCCAAGATCAAGACCTGCCGGGTCTCCGGCATCTTTGAATCAGGGATGTATGAGTATGACTCCAGCCTCGCCTATATGACCCTGACCGATGTCCAGAGCTTTCTTGAAAGTGAGGACATTGTCCACGGCATTGAGGTCGCAGTCCAGGAGGATGAACTGAATCAGGCCGACAAGGTGGCCCGCCGGATCGTTGACAAGATCGGCACCACCTATATCGCCAAGGACTGGATGTCGATGAACCGCAACCTCTTTGCCGCCTTCAAGCTGGAGAAAATCGGCATGTTCATCTGCCTGACCCTGATCATCCTGGTGGCGGCGCTGAACATCATCAGCGCCCTGATCATGGTGGTGATGGAGAAGGAAAAGGATATCGCCATCCTCAAATCGATGGGCGCTACCTCCCGCTCGATCATGAAGATCTTCTTTTTCCAGGGGCTGGTCATCGCCTTTTCCGGCACCATCCTCGGGGTTGCAGGCGGCCTTGGCCTGTGCGATCTGCTCGCCCGCTACAAATTCATCGAACTGCCATCCCATGTCTATCCCATGAGCACCCTGCCGATCAAGGTCCTGCCCATGGATGTGACCATCGTCGCCATCTCCGCCATCGTTATTACGCTCGCCGCCACCATCTACCCCTCCTGGAAGGCATCCCAGGTGCACCCCGGCGAGGTGCTGTCATGATGGCTTCCGCCGTTTCGCCACTCTTTGCGGCCCGCGAACTCCGCAAGAATTACGGGGAAGGCGCCAGCGCCATTGAGATCCTGAAAGGGGTGAATTTGGAGACTCGCGGCGGCGAGATGACGGCCATTGTCGGGGCCTCAGGTTCCGGCAAGACCACCCTGCTCCGCATCCTCGGCACCCTCGACACCCCCACCAGCGGCGAACTTTTTTTCCGCGGCGAGCCCCTGACCCCAAAGAAAGATGTGGAGCTTGCCGAATACCGGAACCGCGCGGTCGGCTTCATCTTCCAGTTCCATCACCTGCTTCCGGAGTTCACCGCCCTCGAAAACGTGATGATGCCCGGTCTCATCGCCGGCAGGAAAAAGGCAGCAATGATCGAACCCGCCACCAGCCTCCTGGCCCAGGTGGAGCTCAGCCACCGCCTGCACCACAAAGTCGGCGAACTCTCCGGCGGCGAACAGCAACGCACCGCCCTGGCCCGCGCCCTGATCATGAAACCGGCCCTGCTCTTTGCCGACGAACCCACCGGCAACCTCGACAGCCGCTCCGGCGATATCGTCTTTGAATTATTGCAGAGACTCTGCACCGAGCTGGAACTGGCAACCGTCATGGTCACCCACAACATGGCCCTGGCCGACCGGATGAATCGCTGCCTCACCCTCAAGGATGGCGTGTTGTTGCAGGAATAGCGGCGACGAAGATCCTGCACAATCAATCGCCAAGTGCTCAAACTCTCAGCAGAAGCAATCATTGCCTGACATTCTCCCCGCCCGTTCTCATAGGTGAACAGAGTGAAGAGCTTTTGGAAACATGTTTGTGCACAAACAACTATAACTTACAAAATCGACGCGAAGTGGATACAACGAATATTACCTCTTGATGCTCTTTCTTGACAATGTGCGAGTTTGTCTGAAGCAGTCTTTACGGTATTGCCATGTCAAATTTATCATAATAATACTGTTAGAATTACCATCACAAAAAAACATTCCAATAATTGGAGAGATATGGACAATTTAGGGATTACCATAAAAGGCATCAAGAACATTAAACAAGCATCTTTTGATTTTCCTCTTGAAAAAAGCCTGAGTCTCATTGTTGGTAGCAATGGAAGCGGGAAGAGTACAGTCCTATTAGCATTATCGCAGACGATACTAAGAAACTCGTTAAGAACACTTAAAGATGATGATTACAACTCGTCATCAACCGTTGAAATCGAACTAGATAATAAAAAAAGCTGTGTGGGAAGGTGCAAATAATTGGCTCTTGCCCAAGAGCAATATTTCATTAAACGGAATGTATGAAGGCAGTTTGTTTTAGGCTATGTTCCCTTTAAGTGTTGAAACTGCCCCAGAGAAATGGCGAGCAAAGACTCTGGTGAAATTTGGGGATGTTGCTCAAGAGAACGCCGCCACCCCAGATAATTCGACAGATACTATGTGGCTACACCATGAAAGCGCAGGAGCCAGGATTTAAACCTGCTGTGATACGCATTGACATTTTGGAGATGAAAGGGTCGCCTCACTCTCTCCCCTTTACTGAGATTTATGACCTCATGAAAGATTTTCTCTGTCTGGCA